>JAFSAC010000041.1 GCA_017442265.1 Clostridia bacterium
AAAGGAACAAAGTCTCGTAAGTAACCATTGGCACCCCTCCTTTCATTTAGGAGGGAAAAGTGCCCCTCCTTAGTAAAGAAGGGCTAACCGCCTACCGTTATGGTAGCCTCTAAGGGTGCATAGCACCGTTACTATAATACAACTTTCGACACTATTTGTCAATCGTGCGTTAGGGATTCAAAGCCGCTGTTGACGGTACTTTCCTTGATGTTTGCGAACATAACTTTACATATCTCTACATAACTTTTAGAAAAATAATTTAAAAATTTTTTAGATATGAGGAAAGCGCCGTGCAAACTGCACGGCGCTTGATCTTTAGCCTATCATAGTGACTTTTCTCTGCAAATTTCTTGTGAAAATTGGCGTAGTAGTTGGCGTAGTGACATGGTTTTTTAAGGTTTTAAACCACTGCAAACCCGCATAACTACTGGGTTTCTTTGAACTAAATTAGTCCAAAGGTTTCATTGTGGGGAACAGGATGACGTCGCGGATCGAATCGGCGCCGGACAGCAGCATCACACAGCGGTCGATGCCGATACCCAGTCCGCCGGTGGGCGGCATACCGTATTCCAGCGCGGTGACGAAATCGTCGTCCATCATATTCGCTTCCTCGTCGCCCGCCTCACGGAGAGCGACCTGCTTTAAGAACCGCTCCTTCTGGTCGATCGGGTCGTTGAGTTCGGAGAACGCGTTACCCATTTCACTGCGGCAGATAAACAGCTCAAACCGCTCGGTCAAGCGATGATCCTTCGGGGAGCGTTTCGCCAGCGGGGAGACGTCCACCGGATGCATGGTGATGAAGGTGGGCTGAATGAGCTTTTCCTCCACCTTCTGGTCGAAGCACTGGTACAGCGCCTGTCCCCAGGTGGGTTCCACCCCGTCCATATCCACCCCGGCGGCTTTGGCGGCGGCAACCGCCTTTTCATCGTCGTCGATCGCCATAAAGTCCACACCGAGATGAGTTTTGACCGCTTCGGCCATGGTCATCCGGGTGAAGCCGGGGGCAAGACTGATATTCTCGCCCTGCCAGGTCACGTCATAAGTACCGAGGATCTCTTTGGCGGCACCGGACAGCAGTTCCTCGAACAGGTCCATCATGCCGTTAAAGTCGGTGTACGCTTCGTACAGCTCCACGGTGGTGAATTCCGGATTGTGCTTGGTGTCCATACCCTCGTTACGGAAGATACGACCCACCTCGTACACCCGTTCCAGACCGCCGACGATCAACCGCTTCAAATGCAGTTCGGTCGCGATACGCATATACATATCGATGTCCAACGTGTTGTGGTGGGTGATAAAGGGACGGGCCGCGGCACCGCCGGGAATGGTGTTGAGCACCGGCGTTTCCACCTCCATATACCCCCGGTTGTCTAAAAACCGGCGCAGGTACTGGATAAAGCGGCTGCGAATTTCAAAGTTGCGGCGGGAATCGGGGTTCATAATCAGGTCCACGTACCGCTGACGGTACCGCAGTTCCCGATCGGTCAGCCCGTGGAACTTTTCCGGGAGCGGGAGCAGGGATTTCGCCAAGAGGGTGATCTGCTGAGCGTGTACCGAGATTTCCCCTTTCTGGGTACGGAACACAAAGCCCTCCAGACCCACGATATCGCCGATATCCCATTTTTTGAACCCGGCGTACACGTCCTCGCCGACGTCATCCCGGCGAACGTATACCTGCAGGCGGCCGCTCTTGTCCTGAATGTCCATAAAGCTGGCCTTGCCCATAATCCGGCGGCTCATCATACGGCCGGCGATCCGCACCGTTTTGCCTTCCATTTGGTCAAAATCGGCGCGAATATCCGCGTTATGAGCGGTCACCTCAAACGAGGTGATCTCAAACGGATCAGCCCCGGCGGCTTGCAAAGCGGACAGCTTGTCGCGCCGGATCTGTAAAAGCTCCGACAACTGCTCCTCGGTCATTTCGACCTCGGTCGCCGGAGTCTGTCTTTCTTCACTCATGGGGATTCACACTTCCTTGCCTTATTTAGAGATGCCGAGCAACTCGAAGGTCACTTCACTGCCGTTGGGGAGCAGGACCGGCACCTTGTCGCCGACCGCATGACCCAGCAGCGCTTTGCCCACCGGGGACTCGTCCGAAATCAGTCCGCTCATCGGATCGGCTTCGGTACTGCCGACGATCTTGTATTCCACTTCATTGCCCTTGGCATTGATGACCCGGACTTTAGAACCGATGTGCACGATCTCGTTATTCAGCTGGCTTTCATCCAGGATACGGACGTGCTTGAGCTGATTTTCGATCTCGGCGATCCGTCCTTCGACGATCGCCTGCTCGTTTTTCGCCTCATCGTATTCGCTGTTTTCGGACAGGTCACCGAAAGACAGCGCGGTTTTGATCTTCGCCGCCACCTCTTTGCGGCGGACGGTTTTCAGTTCTTCCAGTTCGTTCTCAAGCTTTTTCAGCCCTTCGGAGCTCATAACCACTTCTTTAATCATGGGTATCTCCTTTCATTCCTTAAAATGATTACCCCTTATTATACAATTCACCCGACGCCCTGTCAAGCGGTTTTGCGGATGAAAATGGAAGGTGGCAGAGAGAAAATCTCTCTGCCACCGATTACATAGCGGTCAGTTTTTCCACCCGGGTCAAAAGGGCGACAATGGGACAGATGAGCAGTCCACAGATGAGGTTGCTCACCCCGTGAACAAGGTCCCACGGCAGTCCGGCAATGATCCACCCGATCATCCCCTGAAAATCCAGCCCGAAAAGCAGTGCCTGCGACGGTGCGTATAGGGTGCCGTACAAAAATCCGTGCAAACCGCACACCGCCGTATACACGATCGGAGCGATTTTGGGGGGCATCCTTTTCGGTAACAGCATGGTGATTCCCCACAATACCACCCATAGGTAGATATGTGGGATCCACCATAGCGCAAATCCGGCGTACAGCCCGAGGATGAAGATGAAAATAGTAAGGGGATACAGTGCCTTTTGCCGATATACCACCGTGATCGCTATGGTAAATACCCCGAGCAGATGCACGTTGGGGATCCATTCCATAGCCATTTTGGAAGCAAACATCATCGCTCCCAGCATACCGAACACGGCGATATCTTTGATCGTGAGCTTCATCCTTCCACCTTGAAGGAGTAGGTGGCGCCCTCCACGATTTCGGTGGTGTCCACCCCGGCGCTCGCATACTTGCCGTTTTCATAAAATGCCCAATACTTGCCGTCCACGTTGAAATCGGCGGTAATGCCGTTTACCGTCTTGACGTATAACCCGTATTGGCTTTCTTCACCGGCAATCAGGTTCAGCTCCAACAGCGCATCTCCCACCACCGTTTTATCGGTGTGCACGTCAAAGACGGTCTCATTTCCGTCCCGGTCGGTCACGGTGAAGGTAAACTGTTTTTCCCCTTTACCGACGGTTGTCGCCTGTTGTTGCTCCCCGGAAGAGATTCCGGGGTCGGTGACGTTGTTGTCGTTACAACCGGTGGTCATCAGTGCCATAGCCGCAATCAGCACGATACACAGGATGAGCGACAACGATCTTTTCAGTCGTGTCTTTTTCATAGTGTATGCTCCTTTAATATGATTTCCTCTTCTCCCGGCGCTCGCGGGGTTGTTTTTGAGGATTGTATCATCCGGGTATTCCGACTGGATGCGCCGGCTTTCACCTTCTCAAGACAACGTCTCAATGGCTTGTCCCCGGTTGCGGCACCGGGTGAGAAAGCAGGCAATAGGGCATCTCACGGCGACGGGCTCGTACAGGAATCACACCTGTTTCCCCGAAATGATGATTTATTGTATCATACTTCGACCGATTTTTCAATAGAAAGCGGCGAGATTTTCCTCGCCGCTTTCGGTTACAGGATATATTTTTTTAAGAGCGGGATGCGGTACAAAAGGGCACTCCCCCCGATGCTGGCGGCCAGCACCACGGCGGTCAACACAGGCACCGCCAATAGGGGAGACACGGTCAATGCGGTGATGCCGAGGCGGTGCAACAGCATATTAAAGAGATCGTGGATAAGGTACACCCCGAAGCTGTACCGGGACAGGGTGAGAATGACCTTTTGTTGCTTCTCCGACCACTCTTTTTTCGCAAACAGTTGGTGGAACAGCAGAAACACCGCCGCGGCTTCCAGCAGGGTATTCGGCAACAGGTAGCCGTATAACCCCTCCTGCGCCACCCCGGAGGTGAAAGAGAGTAATCCGTTCATCACCACGGTAGTGCAAAGTGCGACCGCCCCGCCGATATACACGAAGGTGCAGGATCTTCGGCTGAGCGGGAAGCGGGTGAGGTAACTGCCGAGCACAAAATACCCGACAAACCCGGCGACTAGTCCCACCGACATTTTTCCTGCCTGTACCGTTGCTAAAGAGCCAAGCCCCGGAAGGAGGCATACAGCGTTATACAGGAACACGAAGATAAAGGTGAGAAGCAGGAAATATTCCATACTTTTCCGATCGGCGCAAAGCTTTCGTAACAACGGTACAATGAGGTAAAAGCCGATCAGCATCAGCAAAAACCACAGGTGATAATGCCCGAGAACCCCGTTTTTCACCACCGACACGAGGGTGCCAAAGGAAAGCGCCTCCCCTCGGATCACCGGGCCGAGGAGCGCGTATACTGCTGAGGTGACGATAAAGGCGAGGACAATCCGGCGGATGTTTTTGGAAAACAGCTTTTTGAACGGCAGTTCCCGGTCGGGGTCGAGGAAAAACACCCCCGAGATCATACAAAACACCGGGACACAAAACCGGGTCAAACAGTCAAAGAGGTTGAGTATTTGCCAGGAAAAGCCCGTGGGGTCGGCCGAGCGCCAGGCACTGTCCAGCCCTAAAAAGTTCCCGGTGCACACGTGCAAGAGCACCATAGCAAAAATGGCGACAACCCTGAGCAGGTCCAGCCAGAGCACCCGTTTGTTGGCGGTATCCATAAAAGCACCTCGTTTCTGCGGTTTTACATTTCCGGATATTCGGTTTCCTCTTCCGGCGCCTCTTCGTCTACCGAGGTGAGCGCATCCCCGAACAGCTGTTGCATCTGGTCAGCAAGGGTGATATCCCAGATCGGGGAAGAGGAAATGGTGGCGATGCGGGTGGGGTTGAGCCATTCACTTTCCGGCGCACAAAGTAGCCGGGCATCCACGTATGCCATAGAGAGGTCCAGCACCGTCTGTCCGATATAGTCGCCGCTGACCGTGCGCTCGCATACCAAAACGAGGTTCGGTTTGGGCTTTTCTTCGCCGCTCGGTCCTGCACAGGTGAGCGGAAGCAGAATGCTCATCACCTTGCGGGTGGGGTAGAAGCAGGGAACGGCGTATTTATAGTTCCGCTTGGCACGATTGCAGGCACGGTCCACCTCGCCGTTCAGATGATCCTTAAAACGCTGGGTCAACTGCGAACTGTTCGCAATCAGCTCGCCGAGCTGATGGAACAGCGCATTCGCTTCATCGGTCAGGACCTTTAGTTCATCCTTCGATTTTTCCGGATCTTTTTGTTGCTCAAGCTTTTCACGGATGTCGGCAATGATCGCTTTACCCTGGTCATTGTCTCGGCAGATATCCTTGAGGAAGTCAAGATCAAAGCGGAAGATCCGGTCCCGCATAATATGGTCATACGAAATGCTGATATCCCCTGACGGGTCAAACAAAAGATCGCTGATCTTGGTGAAGTAGCTGGCGATCGGCGGCTTGTTGAATTGAGCAAACATATTCTTGTGGCAGGCGCGTTCATACGGCTCGTCCGAATCGGCCGAACAGAAGCACATAAACTTCCACGGCGAGTGTCCACCCGGGTTGGGGACGAAATACGCGAACAGATCCTCTCCCTGCCGGCGGGACATAAGGCCGGTATTGAAGGCGGCAAACTGCCCGTCACGGTCAAAACAGATCTTGTCCTGCTGTTGCAGGCGGGCAAAGGTGTAGCTAAAATAGTTTTTCAGAATGAAGTAATCACCCGGCTTGTCGGTGAACGACCAGCTTTCCGGTTGTGCTTCTTCGGCCAGCTTTTTCCAAAAATCGCCTTCGTTTCCCAGAAAGGCAAACCGTTTCAGGGCATCTCTTGCGGTGAGTGCGCGCTTTTTCGCCGGGGCGGAATCGTCCTCGCCGGCATATTTCACGTACCAGGGCTGCTGAAAGCCGTCGGCATTTTTGCCGATGTTGATCTTAAGCGAGGAGCCGTCCTTTGCTTTCATCGACAGCCGCACCATATAGGTGTTGTCGTTTTCCCGATCAAGATAGATTTTCCCGTTGAGGTAGGCGGCGGCATAATCGGCAAATACCGTGTTCTTTTCGTCCTCGGTCAGCGGCTCCTGATTGTCCGGATCGCCGAGTAAAAACCGCTTGAGGTTTCTCTGCGCTCCCAAACGGAAAAACAGAATCTCCTCGTTGAAGGTGGCCGGAAGCCCGCTTTCGGTCAATTCCTGCGAGGACAGCCGTACAAGCGAGGCGTTCTCATCGGCCGTCTCCTCCGGCTCGTTTGCGGTTTCCTGCTGTTCGGCGGTGATCTCCTGCCGGATCGCTTCCCGGCGAATTTCCTCTTTTTGCTGTTCGGTGAGCGCCGGACGCTCCCCGATAGTGATCACCCACCGCGGCGGCGCGTCCGGGTGGGGATAGTTTTGCTGGTGCTGTAAGAAACTGAGCGATTGGGTAAATTTCAGCGGGGAAGAAAACCCGTAGTCGTTGCACACGATCGGCTCGGGCTGGCTTTTGAGAAACCGGACAAGATCGCCGTGTAATATCGTTTCGCCCGGCTGGTAGTTGATCATCAGGGTATCGTAGATTTTGAGTTCGTCTTGAATGGTCATATTCAACACTCCTTTATCTTAAAAATACCGTTCAAAATCCCATTTGTTGCGGAACTCGAAAAAGTGTTCCAATAGTGTGTTGAACCGCCCGATCAAAAATCCGTTGAACAGGGCGCACAGGAGGGTGCCCCATTTGACCCCTTCGAACACAAACCAGCCGAAAAAGCAGAAGGAGAGGACCACCCCGAGGGTCAGACTGATAAGATCGTAGGCGGTTTTGACCCGGTGGATTTTCCAGCCGAATTTCCGGGACAGTTCCTTTACCACCAACTCGTACGCTTCCGGCGGAAGGTAGGTGTGGAAGAAAAGGGAGACCGCCAGGGAGCAGGACACCGTCCCGATTGCGTACCAGAGGAGCCGGAGGGGAAGGGTATCGGTCGGCAAACCGGATAACACTCCGGTCGCAATATCCACGATCACGCCGTATAGAATAGCGGTTATGAAAGATAAAAGGTAGGAAGCTTTGAATTTTTTCATCACGGCGAATAGGAGAAGGATCAACAGACCTTGAAAGGTATACGCCGCCACCCCGAAGGTGAACCAGGGCAGAAACTGCGACACCTTCAGATGCAGAATGTACGCCGGAGCGACCACCATAGACATCCCAAGATCAGCTTTGGCGGTCATGGCGCCGGAAAAGGCGATGAGGATCAGTCCCAGCGGGTAGGCGAGCTCACGATAAAATACTTTCTTCTTCATAAAGACCTCTTTTTAGCATATTATCTTTATTATACAATTCCGTTGTCTGTTTGACAATCCCAAAAACCCAAAAAACGGTAAAAAACCCCGCCGGATTTATCGGCGGGGAAGAGGTTATCCGATTTTTTGGTTGAGGCGACGGCTGACCGCCCGCACCGAGAGCGCCACGGTGATCCACACGGCGAAATATATCACCACGAAAATGGCGGTGAAGATGAAAATTGCCCGGATATCAAAGGGGATCCAGTTGTTCACCAGGTAGCAGATCACGTACGCCAGATACAGCACCGAAAAATGACAGGCGAGCGATTTTGGAACACTCCAATGTTCGATCTGGTTGAAAACCGATGCTCCCGCCTGCACGAAAGCCAGCAGATATACCGATACGATCGCAATGAGGATCTGGATGCCGGTGAGGGAAAAGCTATCCGCCGTTTTGTCGAGAATGGCGAAGATGATGCCGACGATGATCGGACCAAACCCGCCAAATAACAATCCCCGATGTAAAAATTCTTTAACCGTTTTGTTCATAGTAAATACCGATCCTTTCTTTGACTGTTTTGAGTTGCCGCCGGGACACGTAATCGGTGTCCCCGTTTTTGAACCGCACCTGTAGGGTACCGGAGAGGGAGGCATCAAACCGCTCGATTTGTTGCAGGTTCGCCAGACACGACTGGTTGATCTTGATAAAGTACGGGGGCAGTTTGCCCTCCAGCGCATATAACCGTTCTTTGAGCCACAGCCGTTCTTTTGGCAAAACGGCATACACCTTGTTGTTCACCACTGTAATAAACAGAATCTCTGCCGGGGTGAGGGCGATCATTTCTTTGTCGTGATAGCCGATGAGTCCTGCCTGGTGGCCCTCCACCAGCCGTTTGATCTCGTCGGTTAAATGATCCTCCTCCTTCACGTACACCACCACTTTGTCCTCTAAAGTGGGGTCAAGGACGACTTCACATTTCATTTTCGTTCCTCCTTTCAAGGGTATCGTATCGCATTTTTGTTTTCGGTTCAAGGGCTTTTGAGCGTTCGGTCGAAATGCGGAATTAAGTGGTAAAAAAGCCACCCGGACGGGTGGCTTTTTTCATTTCGTTGCCGATAAAAACTCTTGTAAAAGGGTATCCTGTAAACGCTTTAAAAGGTCGGGTGCTTTGCCGCCGACCGGCCGTTTGTCCGCTTCCTCTGCCGACAGACATAGCGCTCCCGCAGAGGATACCAGTACCTCGTCTGCATCAAACAATTCGGTCAGCGTAAAGGGTCGCTCCTCCACCGGGATCCCCAGTTTCTCACACGCCTGTAAGATGTGCCGCCGGGCGATTCCCGGTAGGATGAGGTTGTCGGTAGGGGCGGTGATGAGGGTGTTGTTTTTCAAGATATGCACGTTGCTGTGGGCGCATTCGGTCACCCGTCCTGCCCGGTGAAACACCGCTTCAAAACAGCCCGCTTCCTTGGCGCGCTGGGAGGCCATCACCGCCGGAATGAGGTTTAAGGTTTTGATGTTGCAATGCAAAAACCGGGTGTCCTCCATGGTGATGAGTCTCACCTTTTGGTATACGTCTAAAATCTCTTTGGGGTAGATATTGACCCAGAGATTGGCCGGGCGGCCGGGGGAAAAGGTGTGATTTCTCACCGGATCGCCGCCCCGGGTGGCCTGAAAATACACGAAATTGTTGCCGGTGTCCATTTTGTCGACCAGCTCGTTTAATAACCGTTTCAGTTCCGCCTTGTCGCAGGGGAGGGTGATCTCCAACAGCCGTGCGCTGTTAAAAAACCGGTCGATATGCTCGTCGATCGCAAAAATGCGGTAGTTCCGGCTGTAGGTCGCATCGTAAATGCCGTCCCCGAAACAGCACACCCGATCGGTCATCGGAATGCTCACCTTTTCAATTTCGTCGCAAACACCGTTGTAATACCCGAGATTTTTCATAGTTGCTCCTTCTACTTGCCTGTGGATTGCTTTCCTTATTATACCATATATTTCTCCGAAAACAAGTATATGATCAAACCTCTTGACAACCGGCATAGAATATGGTAGGATGATCTCACAAAAGCAAAGCTTATTTTGCAAAACGGATGAATTTTCCCAAGGGAGAATTCTACCCGATTGCAGGATAGGCGTTTTTTTATGCCTTCCTACAAACAACAGAATAGTTTTAGGAGGGAAACACTATGGGTTATCATTCCGATCCGACCGCTTCCCAGGCGCTGGGAGGCATCAACCACGAGTTCTCGCGGTTGGAGAAAAAGGCGCGTCACCTGCGGAAACTGCAGGACGAGGGGAAACTGACCCCTGAGGCGCTCGATCGCGCGAAGGCGCAGTACCGGGGCATTTACCGGCACGTGCTGGAGCGCATTCTCACCGAGGAGCGCGCCCCCGCCGAGGAGCGCCGCTGAAAAACCCCCTCACCGGTTCGCCGGTGAGGGGGTTATTTTTCGTCAATCTCATAAGAAAGGGTCGTTTCCCCTCTTTCGTTCAGTATC
>JAFSAC010000042.1 GCA_017442265.1 Clostridia bacterium
GGGAAACGGTGAGGGCACCGCCGGGGTGATTCAAAGTATCAACACTCTGCTCAACAAACAGGTGGACGGTCTTATCATTCTGCCGGAGGAAACCCGTGATACAGAGAAGGGCGGCTCTCGGAAGAAGCGTTCCTCGCTGAACTTTTACGGTCAGCTTCAGCAGTTGATCGCCAAAGGCGACGCGCGGTTGCCGGTGGTGCTGGTAGGGGACTTTCAGGTAGAGGGCATCGCCGGTCGGATCGGCGTGGATTATTACGAGGGAGCCCGTATGGCGGTCCGGTGTTTGTATGAAAAGGGGCATCGCCGTATCGGTATTGTGGCACATGAGGCCGGTCAGGTCGGTATTTGGGGCGAACGCCAGCGCGGTTTTTTTGACGCTATGCGGGAACTCGGATGTCCGGTGCGGGACGAAGACGTGATTTCTTGTCCCGAAGCAATGGAAGCCGCTATGCAAGTGGGCCTTCGCTTTTTTGCCGGTGAGGATCTGCCGACGGCGCTTTATTGCAGTAACGATGAGATTGCGCTTGGCTTTTTAAACGCCGCCACGCAACGCGGTGTGCGTGTGCCGGAGCAGGTTTCGCTGATCGGGCATGACGGCAGTTTGTACAGTGAGGTCTGCTATCCGCGATTGACAACTGTTTCCATCAGTCCTTTACAGATCGGCGCCGCCAGTATGGAAATTATTGCCGAATGCTTAAATGACCCTTCCGATCAGGTACGCGAACGCACCATTAAGCAAGAACTGATCGACGGCAACAGTGTCATCCAACGCTGATGACGATAGTAAATTGAGAAAAATAAACTTATATTTGAGGCACCGCCGCCCGCGTATAAGTTTATTTTTTACCAAAAAATGTTAGCGCTAACAACCTTGCGGTTACAAGGAAAATGGCAAAAACGACCACTTTTTAAGCGGCGTTTGCATAAAGGAATTAAAGGAGGCATTTTTATGAAAACGAAAATCAACAAGTTGCTGGCGGTGGGGCTGGCCCTCTGTCTGTTGATGTCCGGTCTTTGCCTGACCGCATCGGCCGATCCTGCATACCAAAGCATCGATGGTACGACCGAATGGAAGGCGTTGGGCGGTAATACCGATCCGGACACCGGTAAGGTAACGCCGTCGGTCATTAAGATGGCGGATAATGGTCTGACGGTTACCTATACCGGCGGTAACTATCAGCCGGGCGAAAGCAACGCCGGTGTGATGTATGCGTTGCCGGTAGATATTTCGGATTTCTCGGTGGAGTTTACCGTCACGAAAAAGGCGGATAACTACAACTTGCAAAATACCGGCGTGGACAGTTGGATCTCTCTTTGCCTGCTGAATAAGCCGGATACGTATTTTAACGTGAAATCCGCGGGAAAATCGCAAGGTATCGTCACGCTGATCCGTCCGATGGCGGAAGGTACGTTGTTTAACATTAATATGATGACCAACAGTTGGAGTGCCGCTCCGCGTCTGAATCACACGGATTCCCAGCAGATGAATTCGCACTTTAAGGTGGAGATCAAAAAGGGCGATGACGGTCTCTACGATTACTACGTCAATGGCACGCAGGTCGATTTTGTCGGCGGCGGCGGATTTGATTTTACAACGGCGTTTACCAAACTGATGGAAAA
>JAFSAC010000043.1 GCA_017442265.1 Clostridia bacterium
CGGCGCAATTGAAAAAGCAGAGCAGTTAGCGAAAGAAACGCCGGGCAGTTTTATCCCCGGACAGTTTGTGAATCCTATGAATCCTGCCGTCCATTTCCGGACCACCGGGCCGGAGATCTGGGAGGATACCGACGGCGCAATAGATATTTTCGTCGCCGGGGTGGGTACCGGCGGTACCCTATCGGGTGTAGGCGAGTTTTTAAAGAGCCGCAATCCCACTATCAAGATCGTAGCAGTCGAACCGGCCGACTCACCAGTGTTATCCGAAGGCAAAGCCGGAGCGCATCCGTTACAGGGGATCGGCGCCGGATTTGTGCCGGATACGCTGAACACCGACATCATTGACGAGATTATCACCGTGACCGGCGAAGAGGCGTATGAAGCCGGCCGGTCGCTTGCCAAAACCGAAGGATTTTTGGTGGGTATTTCCGCAGGAGCGGCGGTCTTTGCGGCGGCAAAGCTCGGTGCCCTTCCCGAAAACGAAGGGAAAAACATCGTCGTATTACTGCCGGATACCGGGGATCGGTATCTGTCCACCCCGCTGTTTGCAGACTGATAACAACCATATAAGCCGTCTGTGGCGACACGGGCGGCTTCTTTATCATAACACAAATGAAACGCCTATTCAACAAGGAGTTATATGGGACGAGAATTAGAAAAATTTGAACTCATTGAGCGAAGTATTTTGAAAAAATACCGAAAAACTATCTGGAATCCGTTTATCGGAGCGGCTCAGCGGTATGAATTGATTGAACCGGGTGACAAGATCGCCGTTTGCATTTCCGGCGGCAAGGATTCCTGGCTGCTTGCGAAATTGATGCAGATGCTCCAAAAAATCAGTGACGTGCCATTTGAGCTGGTTTTTCTGGTAATGGACCCGGGGTATCTCCCCTCCCACCGCCGGCTGATCGAGCAGAACGCCGAGCTATTACATATTCCGGTCACCGTGTTTGAGACCAACATTTTTTCAGTCGCCTATCACACCGAGAAATCCCCCTGTTATCTATGTGCCAAAATGCGGCGCGGCCACCTATATCACGAGGCAGAAGTGTGGGGATGCAACAAAATCGCGCTCGGACACCATTTCAGCGACGTGATCGAAACCACCGTTATGGGAATGTTCTACGGATCACAGCTTCAAGCGATGTTGCCGAAGCTTAACAGCCAGAATTTTCCCGGAATGCAGCTCATCCGACCGCTTTACTGTGTGCACGAGGAAGATATTTTGGCGTGGAAACGGTATAACGACCTTGAATTCTTACAGTGTGCCTGTCGGTTCACCGAAAGCGATTCGCCCGATGAAAACGGGGTCAGCGATTCCAAGCGGCAGGAAATCAAGGCGCTCATCAAGCGGCTGAAAAAAGATAATCCGAATATCGAGAAAAGCATCTTCAACAGCATCCACGCGGTGCATCTCGACACCTTCCCCGGGTATAAATCGGGTGGGGTGTCCCACTCCTTTTTAGAACAACAAAAAGACCATTAAAAAAGAGCCGCTTTGCGGCTCTTTTTTTAATCTCTTCAACGTAATTTATTCAGTCTATTCAACCAATAAAGCATGCGATACATCTTCCGCTTGGAAAACGCAAACACAATCTTATGCCGGAAGGAGAAGTTGGTTTTTATTTTCGCATTCCGTTGATAATCCGGGAAGTTTTCACAGACAAAATCGTGAAACTGCTTTAAAAGCGGATGCTTCGGGTCAATTGCCGCCACCCGCAGGGTGGCAAAAACCAGCACGTGCAGAACGGTCATATATTCCAACGACTCATAGTGCTTTTCAAACGCTTTCTCTTGTTTATAGTATTCCAGCACCTCGCTGACCGTATGGATCATCTCCACGTTGCGGTCGGTGTTCGGGACGTGCATAATGGAATCGGTGCGCTGAAGATAATCAAAACAGATCCGATCGGTCAAAGCAATTTTATCCGATTGGAGCACCAGCTTCGGGAGGGTTCTCAAATCCTCATACCAAGCCCGATCAGGAAACCGGATGTTGTGTTTGATGAACAGGTCTTTTTTATACAATTTGTTCCATGCGTAAGAGTCGTTCGCGTACAACAAGGAGTCTTCCTCTTTCGTTGCCACACGAACCCCTTGGTCGTTGGCTTGACGGGTGGAAATTACGTTACCCGCTTCATCCACAAAATCCATACCGCACCAGACAATGTCCGCCCCGGTCTGCACGGCATCGTGATACAATCCCGAAAGGGCGCCCGGC
The DNA here is from genome assembly GCA_017442265.1 of Clostridia bacterium. Taxonomy (GTDB): domain Bacteria; phylum Bacillota; class Clostridia; order Oscillospirales; family Acutalibacteraceae; genus URNF01. Next base: position 2,222 of record JAFSAC010000043.1, read on the forward strand.
TTTAGTACATCATCACTATCGATAAATAAGAGATAATCACCGGTCGCTTTTTCAATACCGGTATTTCTAGCGCCGCCAAGACCTTGATTCTCCTGCTCAACAACGAGAATATTCTCATTTTTTGCGGCATATTCTTTCAGAATTTCTCCGCAGGAGTCGGTAGAGCCGTCATTTACCGCGATAATCTCAAACGAGTCAAAATCCTGCTCAAGTACCGAATCAAGACACTTGGAAAGATATTTTTCTACGTTGTAAACAGGTATAATAACCGAGATATTACAATTCTTAGCTATCATATCGTTTCTCCTTGATTTTGACATTTTATCGGCTGATAAACCGGCATTCATAACCGTCTTGATTATATCTTTTATCTTATAATTTGTCAACAAAAACCCGGTTATACGACAGATTAAGAAAAAAGCACACCTCATAACGAGGTGTGCTTTTTATATCAGTCAACCGGATTGCCGTTGAAATCCACCCAGAGTTTTTTGGCGACGTCGATACAAACCACCATTTTGTTTTTATCGGTATCAAAAACCTGTTGGCCGTGGGTCGGATAGTAACTGAGCCGTTCTTCCGTCGAGCAAACCGTTTTATGACAGTTATTTCTCGTTTTGATGCCCACGCCGGAGCCGTCGTTTTCCCATACCTGCGCATCCACCGTATTGGTATGACAATGGGCCGGTTGGACGGTAAAATCAATATTTCCTTTCCAACTGCCGGGAACCAGCTCTCTCATATAACTACCGAATTTCCCGCCGGGGATCATAGCGGGATTGGCAAGAATCTCCAGATTATACGAAATCATAGTGATCTCCTGCCCACCGATCACGCGACCGCCTTTCCCGTCGCTATCCCCGCAATAGTGTCCGAAAAGCGGAAGATTGATATTTCTCTCATCCAGGCAATTGATCATGGTGATCGGATGATTGGAGCCGCAGTTAACCTCATAGTTACCGAAGGTAAAACCGTAGGTGGACAGTGCCGCGCCGCAGTTAATACACACCACGTGCTCCCCGCCGACCTGGATTGCCTCATCAAAGCCGTAGGCAAAAACGTTGGTATAGTTACTGTAGTTATAATTACTGCCGTCGGTCATGGTAAGAGCGATACAACCCTTTTCCGCTACATCGGGGGACGCTGCTCCAATATTGATTTCGTGAATCAAACCCCCGTATCCCACGAAGGTGACGTTTTTGCATTCCGCCCGGTCGGTTCTTCTCAAGTCAACGCATCTGACTTTATGACGGTTATTATCCAGGATGATCGCCAAATTTTCAAGCCGCAAGCTCGCGCCGTTCTGAATCCCCCTACTCGTCCAAGAACTGCGAATGACGTCCACCTGCTCATCCTGTACCGAATCAAAAGCGGAATCGTTGACGTAGATGGTAACACCGTTGTCATAACTTTTTCGGAAACCGTATTCGTGACCTTGCCCCATAATGATAAATTCGCGCCAGCTATTGGGGACACAAACGGCCGTCTTGGGACCGCCGTCGCCGAAATCATAAAATCCGTCGATCTGATAAACACCGTTCAAAAGATAGAGCTGCTTATTCTGTTTCTGGCACTCGTCAATGGCCTTTTGAAGAAGCAGTTCGTCATGCTTGCCGGTACAGACAAAATCGGCGTTTTCTCTCGCTTCATCGGTGCTGTTCGCCGCCGCTACGGTGATATATCCAAACACGTTTTTCATGGGAAATCCTCCTGAAAAGTTTGCTACTGAATATCAAGATCAATATATAAAAAACGAAATGGCTTGTCAATAGAAAAGAGTAAAAAAGACCCCCAAGCCAAAAGGTTTGGGGGTCTTAAAAAACGATTTTTTATTTCGCAGATTCAGAAACCGCAACCGCGCAAGCGACGGTGGCGCCAACCATCGGGTTGTTACCCATACCGATGAGGCCCATCATCTCTACGTGAGCCGGAACCGAGGAGGAACCGGCAAACTGCGCGTCACCGTGCATACGGCCCATGGTGTCGGTCAGGCCGTAAGAAGCCGGACCGGCCGCCACGTTGTCCGGATGCAGGGTACGACCGGTACCGCCGCCGGAAGCCACCGAGAAGTATTTCTTATCATTCTCGATCGCCCACTTCTTATAGGTGCCGGCAACCGGATGCTGGAAGCGGGTCGGGTTGGTGGAGTTGCCGGTAATGGAAACTTCCACGCTTTCCTTCTGCATAATGGCGACGCCTTCGTTAACGTCGTTGGCGCCGTAGCAACGAACCAGCGCACGCTCGCCGTCGGAGAACGCTTTCTCACGAACCACCTTCAGCTCGCCGGTGAAATAGTCATAATCGGTCTCCACGTAGGTGAAGCCGTTGATACGGCTGATAATATACGCCGCATCCTTACCCAAACCGTTGAGGATGACCCGCAGCGGAGTTTTACGCACCTTATTGGCGGTGCGAGCAATACCAATAGCACCTTCCGCGGCCGCGAAGGATTCGTGACCGGCGAGGAACGCAAAGCAGGTGGTTTCCTCAGACAGCAGCATTTTGCCCAGGTTGCCGTGACCCAGACCAACCTTACGCTGGTCAGCAACAGAACCCGGCACACAGAACGCCTGCAGGCCTTCGCCGATAACGGCAGCGGCTTCAGCCGCATCGGTCACGCCGCGCTTTAACGCCAGCGCCACACCCATGGTGTACGCCCATACGGCGTTTTCAAAAGCAATGGGCTGAACGCCCTTGACAATCGCGTCTACGTCGATGCCCTTGGACAGGCACAGATCACGACAGGCCTCCAGAGAAGTGAGGTCGTTATCGGCCAGGAACTTCTCGATCCCGTCCATACGGCGGGCTTTGCCTTCAAATTTTACATCGTTAGCCATCTGTACATTCCTCCTTCTTATTCTTCACGGGGGTCGATGTACTTAGCCGCATTATCAAAGCGACCGTACTGACCGATGTTCTTTTCATAGGCCTCGTTGGGGGTCATACCGTGACGGATATCCTCCAGCATCTTGCCCAGTTTCACAAACTGATAACCGCAGACTTCGTTATCCTCATCCAGAGCCAGTTTCACAACGTAGCCCTCGGCCATTTCCAGATAACGCACGCCCTTGGCCTTGGTGGAGTACATGGTACCCACCTGAGAACGCAGGCCCTTACCCAGGTCCTCGAGACCGGCGCCGATGGTCAGACCGTCTTCGGAGAAGGCGGACTGGGTACGACCGTACACCAGCTGCAGGAAGATCTCGCGCATCGCCACGTTGATCGCATCGCACACGAGGTCGGTGTTCAGGCATTCTAAGAGAGTTTTGCCCGGCAGAATCTCCGCGGCCATAGCGGCGGAGTGGGTCATACCGGAGCAACCGATAGTCTCCACCAGCGCTTCCTCAACAATGCCTTCTTTCAGGTTCAGGGTGAGTTTACAGGTGCCCTGCTGCGGCGCGCACCAGCCCACACCGTGGGACAGGCCGGAAATATCGGCAATCTGGGTAGCTTTTACCCATTTGCCCTCTTCCGGGATCGGGGCAGGACCGTGGCACGGACCCTTTTTCACTATACACATGTTTTCTACTTCATGAGAATAGATCATTTTTTTGCATCCTCCTTTTTTAGCTTCAAGAGCGTAAGTGTCACACGACACCTTTAGTATAGACAGATTCAGCGGAAAACTTTACAAAAAACATGCCCTTCCCGTTAGGAAAAGGCATGATAAGTCTTAATCGCTGATAAACGGGAGCAGAGCGATCTGACGGGCGCGTTTGATCGCGACGGTCAGTTCTCTCTGGTGGCGGGCGCAGGTGCCGGTCACACGGCGGGGCAGGATCTTAGCACGTTCGGACAGAAAACGGCGCAAACGGGCGATATCCTTATAGTCGATAAACTCGACCTTGTCCACACAGAACTGGCAGACCTTACGACGGCCTTTGCGAGCACCGCGCATGGGGCGCTCACTTCTTTCAAACTTTTCAGCCATGAAGAGGCCTCCTTTTCACAGAATTTGTTCACCCAAAAGGGCGATCTCAGAACGGCAGATCCTCGTCCCCGAGAATCTCCTCGAAGTCACCGCCGGCAGCGTTGGAAAACGCGGGCTGAGCTTCGTTGTACTGCGGCAGTTGAGAATCCGCGGCCGGAGCCGACGGAGCACCGCCACCACTATTCTTCGGCTCGACAAAGAAAGCATTATCGATCACCACTTCATAAGCGGTGCGCTTGTTGCCTTCCCGGTCGTTGTAGTTACGGCTCTGCAGAGAGCCCTGCAGCGCAATGCGCTGACCCTTACGGAAAAAGCGGGTAATAAACTCCGCCGTGTTACGCCAGGCGACACAGTTGATAAAATCGGTCTGCCGCTCCTGCCCCTTGGGCTGGTAAGCGCGATCCACAGCGATGCAAAAGCTGGTCACGGCAACGCCGTTCTGAGTGGACTTCAGCTCGGGATCTGCCGTCAGGCGACCCATCAGACAAATGCTATTCATCTTTGAAATCCTCCTTTTGCTTTACGCGTCTTTCCGAATGGTCATCGAGCGGAGCACGCCGTCGGTGATCTTACCGACACGCTCCAGTTCGGCCGGGAATTCCGGACCGCTGACGAAATTGTACAGTACGTAGAAGCCCTCCGCCTCATCGTTGATGAGGTAGGCCAGCTTACGCATGCCCCATTCGTCGACTTCGCCGATCTCAGCATTCTGCTCGATCAAGGAACGAAACTTCTCCTTGAGTTCAGCAACGCTTTCTTCCCCCTGCTTCGCGGAGAAAATGAAGACCGCTTCATAGGAACCTTTGACAGTTGGCATAGTAGTTGCACCTCCTTACGGACTAATGGCCCTGTTTCTCAGAACAGAGCAAGGATAGTCTGGGAATTCGTATCCGCAGACAGTTGATAGTATACCAGTTTCTTCCCTTTTCGTCAAGAAAAATATTCAAAAATTTGTCATTTCTCGCAGCACCTTAATTTTTGCTTTACAATTAGGGATACTTTCTGTATAATAGAACGGTCGAAATACACGATCCAAAGAAAGGAAGCCCCGCCGGGGTCTGGTGAATACGATGCTGCAATTTGAAGAACTGCGACTTGAATTAGAAGGTATGCTGCCGGAAATTGACGAGCTCGCCGGGGCTATCGGACTTGTTCAGCTACAACGCGAAGCGGATGAGTTGGATGCACGGGCCGCCGCTCCCGGTTTTTGGGACGATATGGATAACGCCCAGAAGATCACCCAACGCGCCGCGGCGCTGAAAGGCAAGATCGAGGCATATCAGCAGCTCAAAACCGATTATGAGGACACCATGACCCTCATCGAACTGGCTAACGAAGCGGAGGACCTCTCCTTGCTGGATGAATGTACCGCGTCGGTGGAAACCATTCGGCAATCCATGGAAAAACAGCGTCTGACCACCCTGCTTTCGGGAGAATATGATAACAAAAACGCCATTATGACCTTCCACGCCGGTGCCGGCGGCACCGAGGCGCAGGATTGGGCGGAAATGCTATATCGGATGTACACCCGTTGGGCGGAAACCCACGGATTCCAATATAACGTCCTCGATTATCTGGACGGGGATGACGCCGGACTGAAAAGTGCTTCCATTGAAATTGTGGGCGAGCACGCTTACGGCTATCTGAAAGGAGAAGCCGGGGTTCACCGGTTGGTGCGTGTCTCTCCCTTTGATGCCTCCGGGCGCCGTCATACCTCCTTTTCGGCCATTGAAGTGATTCCCGAATTAGATAACAGTGTAGAAATCGAAATCCGGCCGGAAGATATTAAAATGGACGTGTTCCGTTCCTCCGGCGCTGGCGGTCAGCACATCAACAAGACCTCTTCCGCCGTCCGTCTGACCCATATCCCCACCGGTATCGTAGTGGCGTGTCAGAATGAAAGAAGCCAGTTCCAGAACCGCGACAAGGCGATGGATATGCTAAAATCCAAATTGGTGGAGATCAAGGAACGTGAGCATTTAGATCGCATTGAGGATATCAAAGGCACCCAGGCACAGATCGCTTGGGGCAGCCAGATCCGTTCCTACGTGTTTATGCCGTATACCCTCGCAAAGGATCACCGCACCGGGCACGAAATGGGCAACATTCAAGCCGTGATGGACGGTGATTTGGACGGGTTTATCAATGCGTATCTGAAAGCGCTCAACGCCGGCACCCTTAAAGAAAGCGGCGAATAAGCGGAAAGAGAGAACCTCAGTATGGCTATTGAAAAGGTGAAAGCGTATTTCGCACAATTTGATATGGCGGACCGTATCCGTGAACTGGACAATTCCAGTGCCACGGTAGAGTTGGCCGCTGCGGCGCTCGGTTGTGAACCGGCACGAATCGCCAAAACTATGTCCTTTCGAGGGAAAAACGGAGCGATTTTGGTGGTTGCAGCCGGCGACACCCGGATTGACAATGCTAAATTCAAACACACCTTCGGTCTCAAAGCCGGGATGCTCAATCGAGATGAAGTGGAAGATATTATCGGCCATGCGGTCGGCGGAGTTTGTCCCTTTGCCGTCAACGAAGGGGTTTCGGTATATCTGGATCATTCCCTTCGTCGATTTAGCACCGTCTTCCCCGCCTGCGGCAGCAGCAACAGTGCGATCGAACTTACCATCGAGGAATTGGAAAAATACGCCAACACGGTGGATTGGGTAGACGTCTGCAAACTTCCGATGACGGAAAACTGATAAAATAAAAACCCCGGGAGAGAAACCACAATGATATCTCTTCCCGGGTCTTTTTTATGCCAGTTTTGTCAGTATATCGTAAAGATCTTCCAAAACCCGGATTTCAAAATCCGGTTGAACGATACTGTCGTTTACATCCCCCTTAGGATTAAACCAGACGGTGCGGATACCGGCATTGATCCCGCCCTGAATGTCCGAAGAAAGATTATCCCCCACGATGATCGTTCGATCCTTTGTCAGACCGGGGATTTGAGCAAAACAAGCATCAAAGAACTCACGGCTTGGCTTATTAAACCCAACCGCCTCCGAAATAAATACCCTCTTCACAAACCGAGATAAATCAGCGCTTTTCAGCCGTCCCTCCTGTACCGCAGTAGTGCCATTGGAAACAATGTAAAGGTTATAGTCTTTACACAAGTTCTCAAGCAGTTGCTCGGCGCCGGGGATGAAGTAGTGACCGATACTGAGAAGCGATTCGTAGGTTTTCGCCGCCTCAGTCGGATCAAACGGAAGAGAAAACTCTTCAAAGAAGAGTTGATAGCGGCGAACCTTTACTTGAGCGCGGGTCAGTTTTCCCTGCTCCAACAGTTTCCACTGTGCCTGATTAATCACACTATAGCGAGAGAGGATCTCGTCGGTCGGATCAACACCAAAATGAATAAGGGTCTTTCTGAGGGCTTCCTTTTCCGCCCGGTGAAAGTCAAACAGCGTATCATCCAGGTCAAATAAAATATGGGTAATACCGCCGGTCATCCGATCCCCTCCCCGAAAAATAGATAGCAAAAAAGCCGCACATTGTGCGGCTTTTATTCGCGCCCTGAGAACTGAATAAAGAAACGAGCGATCAAGCAAGCGGAGAAAGCAGATGCGATATGCATCCGGTCAAGGGGGGATTGTGACACGTGCATCCGTGCCGATCCTTTCACCTTGAACAACCTTCATTGATTTGATCAAGTAATGAGCTGACCGTAGGTCAAGCCCTCGGTCGATTAGTACTGCCTAGCTGAAGACGTCACCGCCCTTACACATGCAGCCTATCACCATGTAGTCTTCATGGGACCTTACCTGAAAACAGTGGGATATCTAATCTTGAGGCCGGCTTCACGCTTAGATGCTTTCAGCGTTTATCCGATCCGCACTTAGCTGCCCAGCTGTGCCACTGGCGTGACAACTGGTGCACCAGAGGTGCGTCCATC
>JAFSAC010000044.1 GCA_017442265.1 Clostridia bacterium
CTGACCAACATCACTATGGAGCAGCTCCACACGGAAAATGCCTGGATCATGGCGATGACCCTGGGTGCGGAGAAGTATGATTACGTTCCGCAGGATCTAACGAATGCGTACAATATGGACGCCTTCAAGTTTGAAGCCACGTCAAAGGATTCGACCAACTGGTGGGCGTTCCTGGTGGAGGAAGGCCAGCTCAACAAGCCGACCTTCGCCGGTGTGCCGTACACCTTTGGTTCCTTTGCGGACGGCGATAAGAATGCAGTATCTTCAAACGGGGGGAGCGCGCTGTTTGCGGCGGACACGCTGGAAGCGGAGCCCACCTATGACGGCGTTCCCTACCGTTTCGGTCCGGTGACCGTTGGTGCGTTCAATGCAGTGCGCGCCATCGACGACACCTCCCATCTCGACGTTCCGGTTACCCGCGGATATTACGACACGGTTCACCTGTTGATGAGCCGTCCTAACGGGAATGACACGGGCAAGCTGTGGCTGTGCTTTACCGACGGCACCCGTCAGGAGGCGCAGTTCTCGCTCGCCGACTGGGTTGCGGGAGATACCGCGAACGAGGTGTATCGGACCCACCGTTATCAAAACGGTGAAATGAGCAACACTTCTGCGAGCATTTACCACGTTCAGGTGGACGTGGCGGAGGAAAACCGCGGGAAGGTGCTGAAAATGATATCCATGGCGGGGCAGGGTGCCTCGGTGGATAATCACCTCTTTGCCGTGACCTTATATGGCACCGAGGAGGATACTGCTTCCTTCCATCCGCTCTCCTTGCCGTACAACGTGGATATGTTTATGACGGCTGAAAATACGCAGGATTATAACAACGGGAAAGCCGACGACGGCAGCGACAAATTTGAATGGGAGGTCTTTTCGGCTGACGGGCTGAACGCCTCGCAGAATTTTGGCGGCGTGCCGTACACGCTGGGTTCTTTTGCGGTAGGGGAGAATAACGCCCTGCGCACCGACCGCGCGTTGTCGGTCAATATGGAGGTAACTCCGGGCTATTATCAGGATATCAATTTCCTGTACACCTGTTCCGGAAACGAGCCGTATAGCATCGACCTTTATTTTGAGGACGGAACGGTTCAGCAGGGCACCTTGGGTGACCTGAATGATAACGGTGTGATGAAAGGCCGTGACTGGGGCTGGGGTAGTTATGCGAATACGATAGCCATCCGTTTGCCCATTTATCAGGGTGGAAATCTCAGTAATGATACCAAGATCATTCGGACCGGCGCGATCGACATTGCTGCGGAGAATCAGCAGAAGATCTTGGTCGGCATGAGAATGGTCGGATTGCATAATAAAAGCGCCTGGATCTTTGCGGCAACCGCTTACGGCGTGACCGCTGAACCGGCTGCGGACTTTGTACCGGTAGAACTGCCCTTTAATGCTGACGGCTTTTCCACGGCCGCCGCTCATAACGACGGCGGTTGTGTGGAGGACGGCGGCACCGTGACCTTCTCTGCAGACACCTTCGGCGGCTCTGATCGCACCTTGTTCGGTGTGCCGTACAAAATGGGCAGCTTTGACGCCGGTAAGAACAATATCCTGCAAAACCGGAATGGCGCGCAGGTGCGGTTTATTCCTGTGCAGCGCGGCTATTACCGTCAGGCGTATTTTATGGCCGCTTCTACCGGTGGCGCCAACGAAATCGCGATCACCTTCCACTATACCGACGGCACCGTGACCAACGGCACTTATCTGCTGCAGGACTGGTTTAATACCAGCGGTACCGACGTAGCGGATAAGGTGATGATGTATGATAACGGCAACGAGAACGATTGCCCGCTGGCAACCCGTATGTTCCGTCTGCCGGTTGATGAAACGAAAATCCTGGCTTATGTTTCTATGTCGTCTGTGAATCCGCAGATGGCCGGGAATGTGATGCTGGCAGCGATGACCTTGCAGGGAAAGGTCGGAACCGATAAACAGTTTGTGCTGATGGACGACCTGAAGTACAATGTGGATTTCTTTGCGACCGCTCAGGATAAGACCGATTTTGCCGAGTATATGGATACGGTATTTTCGGCAGATGATCTTACCGAAGAACTGACCGCCAATGGGGTACCGTACGTTTTTGGCCCCTTTGCCGATAACAAGCAAAACGTTATCAGTACCGCCCATGGACGGGATGCTCTTATTTCCCTTAAAGCGGGGTATTATGACGAACTGAGCTTGTTACATACCGTTTACGGTGGAGACGTTCGTATCGATGTGGTGCTCAACTACGAGGACGGAACCACCCAAAAAGCGCGCCTGGGATCGGAATACGATTACGACGGCGGCAAGGTGTATGACTGGGCGAACTTAAATGCGGCGACCGAAACGATCGCGGCGAAGATCCCCTGCTGGAATAATGAGGGTGAGGATTACGGCTCGCGTGCCGTTCGCTTCACCACCCTTTACCCCGATCCGGCTAAGAAGCTGGTTTCGGTAACCCTCGTTGATGATGGGGAAGAATATCGGGATACCGTGATTTTTGCGATGACCGCATACGGTACCCAGTATTTCGATGAAGTCATGCTCAACGGCAAATACGTAGTGATGGACAATCTGAATTACACCAACGACGTGTTTGCCTATGGCAACAGCGAACAGTCCGGCTCTTTTGACGGAGGCGGTGCTATGTTCCCCGCCGAGGGACTGGAGCAGACGGTTACCTACGGGAAGGTCCCCTTCAAATTCGGTTCTTTTGCGGATGGTAAAATGAACGCGATCAGCGCTGTGGACACGGTGGACCTTCATACGGAGGTTATTCGCGGCCATTATAATAAACTGTACGTGCTTTACGGTGTTTATAACGGCAATCACGAATTTTCTCTTGATCTGATCTACAGCGACGGCACCGAGGAGCGGGTCTCCCTGGGTATGGTATACGACTGGACCTACCTCGGTCCGGATGCTCCCGTGGTGCTTTCACAGCCGTATCGTTATGAAAGAGGATCTGACGGCTACGTTAAGACCGACACGCACGTGAGCATCTATGCCGGCGAACTGCCGGTCAACCCGAAAAAGGAACTGCGTACGGTGCGTATGCCGGGAGATGCGTTCGGCACCCACCATTTGTTTGGCTTGACGGCGTTCGGCATCCGGTCGCAGAATCAGGCACCGGCAACTTACCATACTGTTATGTCGTCGATCGCCTATAATTTTGACGCTTTTGCCACCGAGAGAAATTCCGGTGACGGCAATTTTGACGGCAGTCGCAACATTTTCCCGGCAGACGGTCTCAGCCGCGATGTCCTGCACGGCGGCGTGCCCTACCGTCTTGGCAGTTTCGAGCCGGGCTTCAATAACGGTATCCGTGCCAATGGATCTGACGTGAAGATCAAGGTGCCGTCAGGGCGATATGAGACGTTGTATTTCCTGTATAGCATGTGTGGTGTACAGGGAAGCCGTGATTTCCGCGTGAAGTTGGTATTTGCTGACGGTACCGTGCAGGAAGCTCTTGTCGGTCACGGGAATACCGACTGGACCTATTTCAGTGCTCCGAATGCGGCGGTTTCTCAGAACTACCGTTATGCGCCCGGCGCAGTGGATTATGACGGTCGGCCGGTTAAAAGCACTATAGAGCTGACGCCGGTGAGTCTGTTTGCCTCCTCTGTGCGTATTGATATGGCCAACCGCAGTAAATCGTTGGTCTCGGTGATACTGCCGGGTAATCTCGAGGGTAACTATATCTTTGCGATCACGGGATACGGTACGGAGTATGTGAAGGTCCCTGCCGCCCCGCAACAGTCGGTCGGCTCGCAGGAGCAAGAGTTTATTCCCGACAGCGAAATGGAAACGATTGATGATACTGATCAGATTATTTCAGCCGGACCGGTCGATGCGGAAAAACCGCCTGTATCGGAAGAAAGCGGCAGTATTCTGGTGTGGATTTTGGTGGCAGCAGGTGTGCTCGTGCTAACCGGATTGATAGTGTTTTTCGTGTATAAAAGAAAGGCGGGACGGACAGCACCGGATGCTGTTTCGCCGGAGCAATAAGAAACGGAGGCATAGTCTTGAATAAATTAGCGGGCGCCGTGCCCAACAAACGGTCTCTATGGACTAAGATTCGACAAAACTCGGGACTATATCTCCTGCTTTTGCCGGCAATTATTCTCACCGTTCTCTTTATGTATAAGCCGATGTACGGCGTGATCATTGCTTTCAAGGAATTTCGTCCTTCTATGGGCATTTTCGGGAGTGCTTGGGCCGATCCGTGGTATAAGCATTTTCAGACCTTTTTTGAGTCATTTTCCTTTGGTGAGATCCTTCGGAACACCTTGGTCATCACGATATACAGCATGATCGTCAACTTTCCGTTGCCGATCATGCTGGCCCTCTCCATTAACCAGATGCAGAGCCGACGGTTCAGGAGGGTCTATCAAACGGTCATCTATTTGCCGCACTTTATTTCCACGGTGGTTATGGTCGGCTTGATTTTGATGTTCTTGTCACCCGGCAGCGGTTTGATCGCCAACCTTGCACAGCTGTTCGGGGCGGAGAGCTTCCCCAACTTGATGGCGGAATCCAAATGGTTTTCCAGCATCTATGTGTGGACCGACGTATGGCAGCATGTAGGTTGGAATAGCATCATTTACATAGCCGCCCTGTCTGCGGTGGACGTAACTCTTTATGAGGCGGCTGCTATCGACGGTGCTTCGCGTTTTCAGCGGTTGCTGTATATCGATCTGCCGATGCTGATACCGACCGCGATCATCATGCTGATCTTAAGCTGCGGTAACATTATGAACGTCGGTTTTGAGAAGGTATACCTGATGC
>JAFSAC010000005.1 GCA_017442265.1 Clostridia bacterium
CGACTGGACGCTCACGCACGATCAGTCGGCGCAGACCGAGGATTCCCTCAAAACGGCGAGAACCGTTTTTAAAAATATGGGAGTGGCGCTCCCGCAGGGAGATCTGAAGCAAGTTAGTGAAGTGCTGAAAACCGACGACTATATGGGTTGGCGGTCCTGCACGATGCAGGAGGCACAAGCCGCGGCAGACAAGGGTACCGCCGCCATCGGTATCAACGAGGAGAAAATCGTCATTCTTGCCGCAAATGACGAGGAACAGCCGGTAACCGCCACCGCATCGGTGATGACGTTGTCGGACACCGCCGCCGAAAACGCGGAACCGGCCCTCGCGTTTTATTCGTATAATTATGGGACGACGATCGTTGAAGAAACATTATATTTTGAAAAAGAAGAGTTGTCTGTGCCTGTTGGTTGGACGGGGTATAATTCACTTTGTGGCAGTACAGAGTCAACAATTTATTGGACTTCCAGCGATACAAGCGTTGCGAGCGTGAGTTATTATTCGGGATATATTACGGCAAAACATGCAGGCATTGCAACGATTACCGCAAGAAGTGCCTTGAATTCTAGCGATTTTGCGGTCTTTGAAATTTGGGTTAAAGGCAAAACACCGGTATTCTTAATTCATGGAAGAGGAAGTCATTCTAAAGCCACATGGGGAATTAACACTAATATATCTAGCGGTCAAAATAATCATTTTGATTCGGATATAAATGCGGAATCGTTGAATGGTATGAAGTATACAGAGTATAATGCTCACTTCATTACTAGTTTTGAACCGAATAAAGGTGACGCCGACGCAGAGCGGCCCTGCAACTTGGGTAATGAACTACTAAGTGCAGGTTATAAGAGCAATATTAACTTGTTTGTTTTCAATTATCCGAATGAAGATGCGGTAAGGTATTCTTCTCAAAAATTCAAAGCATATATAGAAAACCTTGTTTATCATGTTAGAACTTTTGGCAGTGATGAAATGAAGACGGGTTTCTACGAGTCGCGAAGTGACTATAATAGTAACGATTACAAAATCAACATTATAGGACATAGTATGGGCGGTTTGATTGCTAGATACTATATTGAAAACCTATACCAAGACAATCATGTAGAAAAATTGATTACTATTTGCACGCCTCATTGGGGTAGTGGGTATGGAAATTTATCTAGTTTTATTGGAACGGATTTTCATGTCCTGTGTGACCATGATTTAGATTTTGGTAGTGCGATGTATGGTAACGAGTCAGAAACAAACCTTCATTGTAACGCGATAGGAGCCAAATGTTATAACGGCAGTTATATTTTAACCGATGAGTTGTTATATAATAGGGAGCGCAATACAAAATATTATGCTATTGCCGGTGTTGATTATGATGCTGCTCATGTAAATCTTAATGACCACACATTCGAAATGCCAACAAATTTCACAAACAGCTATGCAATAGCCAATTATTTGGCGAGTAAAAACGTTTACATGCTTGGCGGCAAAGATATGCAAATTATCTACAAACCAAATGTTGAGAGTATTGGCGACAATATGGTTGGGTTCTTAAGCCAAATTGGATGGACAGGAGATAGTCCGTATGTTAACACCTCCGAACCAAGAATTCAAATGGAAAGAATTTTTGTAGATGTTGACACTAACGGCGGTAATGGTGGTGGGGATTTTATTATAGAAATTTTGCCCGATGGAAGTAATATATTTCATTCAAAAGTTAATCATCGGAAGCCGGTTTGCGATCAAGTAATACAATATTTGGAGGTATAGTTTTGAAAAATAGAGTTTTTATATTTTTCAGTGAATATTGGTTTTGTATTTTGTTGAGTATATTTATAATTTTGGGCTTCTTTTTATCTGCTTATTATGCGGATTTGTATGAAATTGGCGGTGATATCATAAGGTTTGATCTGTCGAGTATGTATCTGATCTACGTTATGCCATTATATTCTTCGATATATGGCGGCTTGTCATATTTATGGACAAAAAAGGTATGGATTCCGCAGCTGATTTTACACACTATTACTTGCATGTGTTTTTTTGGCATTCATTTAATATGTTACAAAGAAATAGCCGCATGGAAAAACATTTTTATTTTCTCTATGTGTTCAGTAGTTTTTTCGTTGATTGGAACGATGATAGTCTTGTTTGTTTGTAAGATAATAAAATCAATAAAAGAAGACAAAAACTGAACACATAGGAACATATAGGGACGACTCTACTGTGTTGAAAAATGAATTCTTGCGCAAGGGCGGTCGGCTTTAGCCGGCCGTCTTTTGCAATCCTACCACCGGTAGAGAGCGCTTTTCCCCTCTCTACTTCTCCGATTTTATCGGTATAGGTATTTTTTGAAAGGGTAGTTTGTATTTTCGCCTTTTCCGGTATACACTATCTCTTGCCGGGGAGCCGGCAGGAAAGGGCGATTGTTATGACCAGAACCAAACTCCGGGACCGGCTGTTGCCGGACTACACCCACGGAGAAGAAATTTTTAATACCGTGTCCCACATTGTGGGCGGCGGGTTTGGGGTGATCGCACTCGTTGCGTGTGTCCTCTATTCCGCTTTGTTCCGGGATGCGTGGGCGGTGGTGAGCAGCTGTATCTACGGCGGCTCGATGATCTTACTGTATACCGTGTCCAGCGTGTACCACGGCCTGCACCCTTCGATCGGCAAAAAGGTGATGCAGGTGATCGACCACTGTACCATATACCTGCTCATCGGCGGCACCTATACCCCGATCACCTTGTGTGCGCTTCGCCCGAACCACCCGGTCTGGGCGTGGGTGCTGTTCGGGGTGGTGTGGGGTTGTGCGGCACTCGGCGCCACCTTCACCGCCATTGACCTCAAAAAATACGCGGCGCTGTCCATGATCTGCTATATCGGTATGGGTTGGAGTATCGTTATGGCGGCAAAGCCCACCATTCAGTCGGTCCCGGCGGCGGGACTGTGGTGGCTGCTCGCCGGCGGCATTTCCTACACGGTGGGAGCGGTACTGTACGGCCTGGGACGGCGCCACCGCTATATGCACTCCATTTTCCACCTGTTCGTGGTCATAGGAAGCATTTTGCAATTTATCGCTGTTCTGTTCTATATCCTCTGATGAGAAAGAGCGCTCCGACACGGAGCGCTTTTTCTCCTTTCTTCCCCTTGTGTGACAAGTGAAAATATGGTATGATAAGGAAAACGATCAAAGGAGAATCGCTGTATGACCACCGCTGACATTTTGAGCCGGGTGGACCACACCCTCTTGTCCACCACCGCTACTTTGGACGATATTCGCGCCGTTTGTGACGACGGAATACGGTTTTCGGTGGCATCTGTCTGTATTCCACCCTGCTTTGTGAAAGAAGCCAAAGAATACGTTGGCGATAAACTGAAAATCTGCACCGTCATCGGATTCCCGAACGGTTATAACACCCCCGCCGTGAAAGCTTTTGAAGCGGAGGAAGCGGTGAAAAACGGGGCGGATGAGATCGATATGGTGATCCCGGTCGGGCGGGTGCGTGCACGGGAATACGATGCCGTTTTGGAGGAGATCCGGGCGGTGAAAGCGGCGTGTCACGGACGGGTGCTTAAGGTGATTATTGAAACCTGCCTGCTCACCGCCGAAGAAAAAATCAAATTGTGTGAAATCGTATCGCTTTCTGGCGCAGACTATATCAAGACCTCCACCGGCTTTTCCACCGGCGGGGCGACCTTTGAGGATATCGATTTAATGGCGCATCACGTGTCCCCCGGCCTTAAAATCAAAGCCGCCGGCGGGATCGGTAGCTTTGAGGATGCGAAACGGATGATTGAGCTTGGCGCCGATCGGCTCGGCACCAGCCGGCTGGTCAAACTGATGAAAAATGACAATTCCCACTCCTCTTATTAAAGAAAGGATGAGCGTGTATGTCCACCCTGTATCCCACCCCGCATATTCATGCGACCCCCGGTGATTTTGCCAAAACGGTGTTGATGCCGGGCGACCCCCTGCGGGCAAAATTTATTGCGGAAAATTTCCTGACCGACAGAAAACTCGTCAACAACGTGCGCGGTGTCCAGGGATATACCGGACTGTATGAAGGGACCCGGGTATCGGTGATGGCGAGCGGTATGGGGATGCCGTCAATCGGCATTTATGCTAATGAACTGTATAACGTATTCGGGGTAGAGAATATCATCCGGGTGGGTTCCGCCGGCGGGATGAACAAGGAGGTCCGGGTGCGGGATATCGTGCTCGGTATGGGCGCCTGCACCAACTCGAATTTTGCGCACCAGTACCGCCTGCCCGGCACCTTTGCGCCGGTGTGCAGTTATCCGCTTCTTTCTGCCTGTGTGGAATTAGCGCAGGAGATGAAGCTCCCCTTCCACGTGGGTAACCTGCTTTCCTCCGACACCTTTTATAACGATGAAGCCGGTCTGCCGGAAAACGAGCGTAGCGCCGCCCTCTGGGGTAAAATGGGGGTGCTCGCGGTGGAAATGGAAGCGGCGGCTTTGTATATGACTGCGGCCCGAAGCGGGAAAAATGCGCTGTGCATCTGCACCGTGTCCGATCATTTGCTCACCGGAGAAGCGACCTCCGCTGAGGAACGGCAAAATTCCTTTACCGATATGATGACCTTAGCGCTGAAAACGGCGAAAAAACTCGAATCGGAGGGAACTCGATGAAACGGGTGTTTCTCTTTGTTCTCGACTCCTGCGGCATCGGGGCGATGCCGGATGCTGAAAAGTTTCACGATGCGGGGGCAAATACCATGAAACGCATCGCCGCTTCTCCGTATTTTGAAGCGGAGCATCTGTGTGAAATGGGGCTCGGCAATATTGACGGACTTTCTTTTTTAAAACAAACCGAAACGCCATTGGCGGCTTACGCCCGGCTTGCCGAGCGGTCGCAGGGGAAGGATACCACCATTGGACATTGGGAGATCGCCGGGGTGGTTTCCCCCTCGCCGATGCCGACCTATCCGGACGGGTTTCCGCCGGAGATCATAGAGGCATTTTCCAAAGTGACCGGGAGGCAGGTGCTTTGCAACCGCCCCTATTCCGGAACCGACGTTATCCGGGATTTCGGGGAGGAGCATCTGAAAACCGGGGCGCTGATTGTGTATACCTCTGCCGACAGCGTGTTCCAGATCGCGGCGCACGAGAAGGTAGTCCCGGTGGAGCAGTTGTACGATTACTGTCAAAAAGCCCGGGAGATTTTAACCGGGGAGCACGCAGTCGGTCGGGTGATCGCCCGTCCTTTTGTTGGCGAACCGGGGCGTTTCACCCGGACACCCAACCGCCGGGATTTTTCCTTACGGCCGCCGAAGGACACCATGCTGGATGCGCTGAAAAAAGCGGGGCTTGATACCCTTTGCATCGGGAAAATATCGGATATTTTCGCCGGATCCGGGGTGACCGAAAAAATCCCGACCCATAACAACGAGGAAGGGATGACCGCCGCGTTGCAGGTGGCCCGGCGGGATTTTCACGGTCTTTGTTTTGTGAATTTAGTGGATTTTGATATGCTGTACGGACACCGGCAGGACGTGGACGGATATGCGGGCGCTTTGGCGGCTTTTGACCGATTTTTGCCGAAAATGGTGCAACAGATGAAGCCGGACGATCTTTTGATGATCACCGCCGATCACGGCTGTGACCCCGGAGATGACAGCACCGACCATACCCGGGAATACGTGCCGCTCATCATCTACGGTCAGCATATTCAGTCGAAAAATCTCGGTACCCGGGACACCTTTGCGGATATTGCCGCTACCGTGACCGACTATTTAGGAGTGCCGTTTGACGGCGCCGGGCAAAGCGTTCTTTCATTTATCACAAAGGAGTGATCGGTATGACCGAACGGGAACTGTGTAAGCTCGCAATTGATGCTATGGGGTGTGCTTATGCCCCCTATTCCCGCCACACGGTGGGAGCGGCGCTGCTCTCCAAATCCGGCAAGGTGTATCTTGGCGGCAACGTGGAGAATGCGGCATACAGCCCGACCGTTTGCGCCGAACGCACCGCATTTGTGAAAGCGGTGAGCGAGGGGGAGCGGGAATTTTTGATGCTCGCCGTTGCCGGTGGGAAGGAACAGAAAATCAGCGATGCCTGTTTTCCGTGCGGGGTGTGCCGGCAGGTAATGGCGGAATTTTGCGACCCGGATTTCCCGGTGCTGGTGGTGACCGGGGAGGATACCTTTGAACGGTATACCTTATCGGAATTATTGCCCCACAGCTTCAGTTTGTAGGAGGAAACGCCGATGCGGATGTACGACCTCATTCATAAAAAGCGCCACGGGGGAGAACTGACGGGGGAGGAGATCCGGTTTTTCGTGACCGGGTATACAAAAGGGGATATCCCCGAGTATCAGGCCTCTGCGCTCACCATGGCGATCTGCTTTCAGGGGATGACCGAGCGGGAAACCGCCCTGTTGACCGACGAAATGGCGAAATCGGGGGACACGGTAGACCTCTCCCGGTTTGGCACCCTGTCGGTGGACAAACACAGTACCGGCGGGGTGGGGGATAAAACCTCCCTCATTTTAGGACCGATGGTGGCCGCGCTGGGCGGCAAGGTCACCAAAATGTCCGGTCGAGGACTGGGACACACCGGCGGGACGGTGGATAAACTGGAATCGATCCCCGGCTACCGCACCACCCTCTCAGCAGAGGAGTTTTTGGAGCAGGTGGAGCGGGTAGGACTTGCGATCATCGGACAAAGCGGCAATTTAGCCCCGGCGGATAAAAAACTGTATGCCCTTCGGGACGTGACCGCCACGGTGGAAAGCTTGCCGCTCATCACCTCCAGTATTATGAGTAAAAAGATCGCCGCCGGCTCCCATAACATCGTGCTGGACGTGAAGGTGGGCAGCGGCGCATTTATGAAAACCCGTGAGGATGCCGAAAAGCTGGCGGGTGAAATGGTGAAGATCGGGCGTGCCTGCGGACGGCAGGTGTCGGCGCTCATCACCAATATGGATACCCCGCTTGGGTGTGCGGTCGGAAACGCATTAGAGGTAAAAGAAGCGATCGGGGTGCTGAAAAACGAAATTTCGGGGGATCTGCGGGAGATCTGCATCGCCCTTGCCGCCGAAATGGCGGCGCTGGTGAAAAACATCCCGGTGGAGGAGGCAAAGGTGCTTGCCGAACAGACCCTTCTTGACGGCACCGCTTTTGAGAAAATGAAGGAGTGGGTAGAGGCGCAGGGTGGGGACACCCGGGTGCTTGATACCCCAGCGCTGTTCCCAACGGCGAAGTATCAACAGGAGGTTATCAGCGACCGGGACGGCTATATCACCGGGATGAACGCTGAAGAGATCGGGCTTATAAGCGTTCTGCTTGGCGCCGGGCGGGCGAGTAAAGAGGATGTTATCGACCCGGCCGCCGGGTTGATGCTTCATAAAAAGACGGGGGATCGGGTGAAGGCCGGAGAGGTGCTTTGCACCTTGTATACCGACCGAAAAGCGGTCATTCCCGATGCAACGGCACGGTATTTGTCGGCGATCACCCTTGAAAACCGAAAACCGGAACCCATTCCGCTGATCTTGTCGGCGGTGAGATAGGAGGAGAATACTATGAAAAAAGTATGGTCGATTTTGTGGCGGGTGCTGACCTGCCTGGTGGTGCTGTTTGGTCTGTTTTGGTTCCAGCTCCCGCCCATTCACATCAAGAGCGGGGAATTCTGGCGTTTCGTGTTTAACGGCATCATCGCCTGCGTTATCATCAACGGCTGTGCCGGAATCATCGAATTTATCCGGGACCATAAAAAAGGCGAGGTACAGGTGAAAGGGTTCACCCTTTCGAAACTGAAAACCCTGCCGCTGGCCCTCAAAATTATCGGTATTGTGATCGCGGCTATGATTTTGCTGTCGCTGATCTTCTCGCTCATCGGCGCGCAGTTTTTCAATGCCTCCCGGTATGCAAACCTCATCACCTTGCAGGACGGTGACTTTTCCGCTGACGTGGCGGAACTGTCCATGACCCAGATCCCGGTGGTGGATCGGGACACCGCCACCCGCCTCGGTCAGCGGAAATTGGGCGAGATGAACGATCTCGTGTCCCAGTTTGAGATCGAGGACGATTATACCCAGATCAATTTTAAGAATAACCCGGTGCGGGTGACCCCGCTCAAATACGCCGATTTTGTGAAATGGGCGACCAACAGTGACGAGGGGATTCCGGCGTATATTTCGGTCAACCTCACCACCCAGGAAGCGCAACTGGTTCGGCTGAAAGACTTGGGACTGGATAACATCCGGTATGCGAGAAGTGAATATTTTCTGCGCAACGTCGACCGCTGGCTCAGGTTTAATTACCCCACCAAGATTTTCGGAGAGGTGTCCTTTGAGATCGACGAAGAGGGAACCCCCTACTGGATCGCCTCGGTGATTCAGTACCGCATCGGTTTCTGGAGCGGGGAGGATATCGGCGGGGTGGTACTGCTTAATGCGGTGACCGGCGAAAGTGAATACTACGATGCCGGGGATGCCCCGAAATGGGTGGATCAGGTGTATAACGAGAGTATTCTGTTTGATCAGCTTCGGTATAACGGTCTTCTGTCCGGCGGGTTCTGGAACTCCATTTTCGGTCAGCGTGGCTGTGTCGCCCCGACCGACGGATATAATTACCTCGCTATGGACGACGACGTGTGGATGTATACCGGCATCACCTCGGTGACCGCCGACGAATCCAACGTCGGTTTCGTGCTGGTGAATCTTCGTACCAAGGAAGCCCGGTACTACGTACAGGCGGGTGCGGAGGAGTATTCTGCCATGGATTCCGCCGAAGGGCAGATTCAGGAGAAAAACTATGAGTCCACCTTCCCGCTGCTGCTCAACGTCGGCGGGCGGCCCACCTATTTTATGTCGCTCAAAGACGATGCCGGACTGGTGAAGATGTACGCCTACGTGGATATGGCGCAGTACCAGATCGTCGGCACCGGCAGTTCGGTGAACGAGGCGCGGGCGAACTATCTCAAGATGCTGAAAAATGAGAACATCGAAGCCGCTCCGGAGGTACCGGAGGACACCGAAACGGTATCCGGGACGGTGACGGCGGTCGCGTCAGCGGTAATTGACGGCAACACCCGGTACTACGTGATGCTGGGCGAGGACACGCGCATTCACGTGCTGTCCGCCTCCCTTTCGGATGCGCTTCCCTTTGTGAAAGCGGGGGACACCGTTACCATCACCTACGCCGGTGACACGGTCACCGCCGTGACGGTCGGGTAATCGAATACAGAAAAAAGACACTTCCGAATTTCGGAAGTGTCTTTTTTATTTTTTTGGGGAATAAGCGGTAGGGGCGATTCACGAATCGCCCGCCCGAAACATTCACCGACAGGTTGTGTAACATTTTATTCCACACCAAACACCGCTTGTGCAAAAATTTTCGTTCCAACCGAAAACCCTGTGCAAAAAGCTTCTTCGATGCTTAATGATAGATATTCTTGAAAGCAGTCATTGTATTTTTCGAAAAGAATTTTTGATTTTTCGGTCAGGAGCGGTTCCAGGTCTTCAAGGTGCCGTTGCCACAGCGCCTCTACCCGTTTGATTTCTTGATTATTTCTTCCAAAGTGTCGGATCGGATCTATATTTCCGTACCAAAGCTCAGTGATTGTATTCGGCATAATATTCCCTCCGTTAAGATTGGTGTACCACATAGAAGCATACCAAAGTGATACCACCTTTGCAAGACCCGGCCGTCAATTTCTACGAAACAACCAAAATGGTACCACTATGGTATCTTGTTTGTTGTATAAAAGTGATATATAATGGTACCGAGGTGGTAATATGACCGATAAGATTCAAGTAAATTTACGATTGCCCCAAGAAGTGATTGTACAACTCAAAGAGGTGGCCAAAAAACAAAAACGGAGCGTTAACAATCTGTTAGAAGTTATTATCGACGAATATCTGCAGAAACAATAACGGTATTCGGGGAAAGTTATAAAGGAATTATTGAGAAAAAGGAGCCGACAACACAGGTTGTCGGCTCCTTTTTATGTTCCAAATCGCATTTTTCATTTTCTGCATAGAACCGTGCGGGCGGGAAAGAATAGCAAAAGAATTCTAATGAAAAAGGAGCGGTTTTTATGAATGGAAAGCGAATGACCCGGATTTTTGCGGTGTTGGTCGCCGGGTGTGTCATTTTGTGTCTGTTTGCCGGGTGCGGCGGCGGTGAGACCGGCGCCGGGAAGGTGTACTATCTCAATTTCAAACCGGAGCAGAAAGCGGCGTGGGAGCAGCTTGCAAAAACCTATACCGATCAGACCGGGGTACCGGTGACGGTGGTGACGGCGGCTTCCGGCACCTATGAGGACACCCTCTCGGCCGAAATCGTGAAGGACAATCCGCCCACCCTCTTTCAGGTGAACGGCCCGGTGGGGCTGTCTCATTGGAAAGAGTATTGCTACGATCTCAAAGACACCGACCTGTATCGGGAGCTGACCAGCAAGGAATTTGCGCTCACCGACGGGGATAAGGTGTTAGGGATCGCCTACGTGCTGGAGACCTACGGCATTATTTATAACAAAAAGCTGCTTGATCGGTATTTCGCCGCCGATTGGTCGACGGTGAAGCGGCTGGAGGATATCAACGGCTTTTCGGCGTTATCGAAGGTTGCCGCCGAAATTCAGGCGCACCGGGAGGCACTCGGGGTCAAAGGGGCGTTTACCTCGGCGGGGATGACCGATTCCTCCGACTGGCGGTTCAAAAATCATCTGGCGAACCTGCCGATCTACTATGAATATGAAAAACGGGGGATCGATACCGCCGAGAAAATAGACGGCACCTATCTGGATAACTACCGGCAGATATGGGATTTGTATCTCAACAACGCCACCTGCGCTCCCACCGAGATCGGGGCGAAAACCGGGGACGATGCGGTGTCCGAATTCCGCAAAGGGGAAGCGGTTTTCTATCAAAACGGCACCTGGAGCCACGGCGAGATCGTCGGGGATAAGGTGTCGGACGAGGACCTCGGGATGCTTCCCTTGTATATCGGGGCAGAAGGGGAGGAAAACCAGGGACTTTGCACCGGGTCGGAAAACTACTGGTGTGTGAACGCCGAGGCCCGGGACGAGGATATTCAAGAAACGCTCAAATTTTTAAAATGGGTGGTGACCAGCGAGACCGGCACCCGCGCACTTGCGGAGGAAATGGGCTTCTCGGTGCCGTTTAAAGCGGCGAAAAAATCCGATAACCCGCTCACCAAAGCCGCCGAGGATATGGTTGCCGCCGGTAAAAAGCCGGTCGGCTGGAACTTTACCACCATTCCGTCGGAGGATTGGAAGGACGGGGTGGGGGCCGCACTTCTTTCCTATGCACAGACCGGGCTTACCGACGAGGGCTGGGAAAAGGTGAAGACCGCCTTTGTCAACGGCTGGGCGACCGAATACGCCAAAAATCACTAAGGGAGTGAAATCGCGTTGTACCGATCGCTCAAAAAATGGTTTCCGTTATTTTTACTGCCCACGGCACTTGCCTTTTTGGTGAGCTTTGTGGTGCCGTTCCTGTATGGCATCTTCTTTTCCTTTTGCGAATTCCAGACGCTTGACCGGTTTACCTTTGTGGGTCTTGATAATTTTAAGCGGGTGCTGTTTTCGGGACAGTATAATTTCTGGCAGTCGTTGGGATTTACCGCCCTTTTCACGGTGCTGTCGGTTATTATCATTAACGTTGCCGCCTTTCTTATTGCGTATGCGCTCACCCGGAACGTCCCGGGGCGCAATCTTTACCGCACGGTGTTTTTTATGCCGAACCTCATCGGCGGTATCGTGCTCGGGTACGTGTGGCGCACGGTGATCAACTACGGGGTGCTGATCCCGCTCTTGGGCAAGGACCTCACCTATAGCAGCACCTTCGGATTTATCGGCCTTCTGTTTGTGCTCTGCTGGCAACAGATCGGGTATATGATGATCATTTATATCGCCGGTCTGCAATCGGTGCCGGACAGCATTTTGGAGGCGGCGAAGATCGACGGGGCGAGCGGGTGGCAGACTATGCGCCGGGTAACCATTCCCATGGTGATGCCCTCGATTACCATTTGCCTGTTTTTGTCCATTACCAACTCCTTTAAATTGTACGATCAGAATTTGGCGCTGACCGGGGGACTGCCGGCGGTGACCGATGAGCAGGGAATCACCCACCGGCTGACCCAGATGTTAGCACTTTGTATCAGCGACACCTACGGTAACAGCGCCCGGGCGCACGGCACGGCGCAGGCCATGGCGGTGGTGTTCTTTTTACTGGTGGCGGTTATTTCGCTCACCCAGTTGATGCTCACCCGCCGTAAGGAGGTACAGCAATGAATAGGGTCAAACGGATGCCGGCCGATCAGCCGGCGGTGCGAAGGTCCGATATTTTGCTGTCGGTCATCTTTGCGGTTTTGTGTTCGGTGTACGCTCTGCCGCTTGTCACCATTCTTTACAACTCGTTTAAGGATAAAGAGGGGATCATCAGCCGTTTTTTCTCCCTCCCGAACGCTGAAAATTTTGTCGGATTTCGGAATTTTCAGGTGGGGATCGAGCAGATCGGGATTTTTAAAGCGGCGTTTTACAGTTTGGTCATCACCGTTCTTTCGGTGGCGCTCATACTCATCTGCACCTCCATGTGCGCCTGGTATATCAACCGGGTGGAATCAAAATTCTGCCGTTTCTTTTATTACCTGTGCGTGTTTTCTATGGTGGTGCCGTTTCAAATGGTGATGTTCACCCTATCGCTGGTAGCGAACAAGCTGGGGCTGACCAGTCCGTATACCATTCCGGTGGTGTATCTCGGGTTTGGCGCGGGACTGGCGGTGTTTATGTTCAGCGGCTTTGTGAAAGCGATCCCGGTGGAGGTGGAGGAGGCGGCGACCATTGACGGTTGTAATCCGCCGCAGATGTTCTTTCAGGTGGTACTGCCGATGATGAAGCCGACCTATATCTCGGTGGCGATTTTGCAGACGATGTGGGTGTGGAACGACTATCTGCTCCCTTACCTCGTACTGGATAAAACCAAAGGATTTGTGACCATTCCGATCGCCATTCAGACGGCGGTCAAGGACAGCTACGGCACGGTGGATACCGGGGTGAATATGGCGCTTTTGGTGCTGGCCATTCTGCCGGTGATCGCATTCTATGCACTGTGCCAGAAGCAGATCGTCAAAGGGGTGGTCGCCGGCGCAGTAAAGGGATGACCGTTTGGGAAAACAGGGAGCCAATGCTCCCTGTTTTTTCGTTAAAAGGGGGCAAACGGCATAAAAAACAGAAAAAATTCAGAAAACCCCGGAAAAACACTTGCCAAATCGAGCCGGAGTGTATAAAATAATAGGATAAGAAGACACCGGTATGGGAAAGGATGTTTACCGATTATGATACAGGTTGCCATTATGGGACACGGTGTGGTCGGTTGCGGGGTTGCCGAACTGTTACAGCACAACGCTGCCGTCATCGCCGGCAAAGCGGGCGAGGAACTGAAAATCGCAAAAATCTTGGATCTGCGGGATTTTCCGGAGCTTCCGTATGCGGAACTGTTTACCCACCGCTTTGAAGATATTGTGGAAAACCCCGAAATTCAGATCGTGGTGGAAACGATGGGCGGTCTGCACCCGGCTTACGACTACGTGAAAGCGTGTCTTGATGCCGGCAAGAGTGTGGTGACCTCCAACAAAGAGCTGGTCGCTCAAAAAGGGGACGAGCTGTTGGCGCTGGCCAAAGCGCATAAACAGAATTTCCTGTTTGAAGCGAGTGTCGGCGGCGGAATTCCGATCCTGCGCCCGCTGGATCAGTGTCTGTCGGCCAACCGCATTCAAAGAATTGCCGGTATTTTGAACGGCACTACTAACTTTATGCTCACCGAGATGATCGAAAACGGGCTGAGCTTTGACGAGGCACTGGCCGACGCGCAAAACCGCGGCTATGCCGAGCGGGACCCCTCCGCCGACGTGGACGGACTGGATGCCTGCCGGAAAATCTGTATTCTCGCCTCCCTCGCCTTTGGCAATCACGTGTACCCGGACGAGGTGCATACCGAAGGTATCCGGGATATTACTTTGACCGACGTGCGCTGTGCCGAAGCGGCCGGCGGGGTGATTAAACTGATCGGTCTTGCCGCCCGGGAGGATGAGCACATCCGTACGCTCGTTGCCCCCATGGTGGTGAAAAAGGACAACATGCTGTCCCACATCGGCGGGGTGTTCAACGGCGTTTTGGTCACCGGCGATGCGGTGGGCGACACCCTCTTTTACGGCCGTGGCGCCGGTAAGGAGCCGACCGCCAGTGCGGTGGTAGCCGACGTGATCGACGCCGCCAAACACCTGGGTCGCAGTAAGTATCTGCATTGGGATAAACATATTCCCGGTCTGGTGGCCGATTATCAGGCACTGCCGATGGCCTATATGGTGCGGCTTGCCGGAGAAACCCGGGAAGCAGCCGCGGCGGCGGCCACTGCCGCGTATGAGGACATTACCCCAATTTCGGCCGATATTGCCGACAATGAATTTGTCTGTATCACCCCGGAACTGTCCGAGAGTGATTTTGAGGACAAAACCGCCCTTCTGAAAGGGGTAACGCTTGTAAGTCGAATCCGGCTTCTGTAAGGAGGTACACTTATGTTAATCGTTCAGAAATTTGGAGGCAGCTCGGTTCGGGATGCCGAACGGGTGAGAAACGTCGCCGAAACGGTAGTGAAAACCTACCGGGAGGGTAACGACGTGGTGGTGGTGGTTTCCGCACAGGGGGATACCACCGACGATCTGATTGCCAAAGGTCGGGAGATCAACCCCAAGGGCAGTAAACGTGAAATGGATATGTTAATGGCGGCAGGCGAACAGATCTCGATCTCCCTGCTCGCTATGGCGATCGAAAAGCTCGGTTGCCCGGCGATCTCCCTGCTCGGCTGGCAGGCGGGCTTCCACACCACCTCGGTGTATTCCGCCGCCCGTATCCGCCGGATCGATACCGAACGGATCCGCAACTGCCTGGATCAGAAAAAGATCGTGGTAGTGGCCGGCTTCCAGGGACTGAATAAATACGAGGATATTACCACCCTCGGTCGTGGCGGTTCGGACACCAGTGCGGTGGCGATCGCCTGTGCGATGAAGGCGGACCTGTGCCAGATCTATACTGACGTGGACGGGGTATACACCGCCGATCCGCGGAAGGTGAAGGGCGCCTTCAAATTAGATGCCATTACCTATGACGAGATGCTGGAGCTTGCTACCCTCGGGGCGCAGGTGCTCAA
>JAFSAC010000045.1 GCA_017442265.1 Clostridia bacterium
ATACACGGTACAACGTTCTGGTGCATACGGTCATCGGGTTGGTATAGTTGATCACCCAGGCATTCGGGCAATACTCACGAACCGCGTTACCGATCTCTTCAAACATCGGGATGGTACGCAGTGCGCGGATAATACCGCCGGGGCCAACCGTATCGCCCACCGGTTGATAAATGCCGTATTTTTCGGGCGTATGGACGTCGGAACCCATTTCTTTAAACGTACCGGGAAGAATGGAAACCACCACAAAATTCGCATCGGTCAAGGCTTCTTTAAGGGTCTTAACCGCTTTGTAAGACCATTGCGACGCTTCCGGAAAATCCTCGCGGATCTTATTACCGATAATCTCGTTATCTTGCGCCGCTTTGTAATCGATATCGTACAGCGCAACTTCACCCTCAAAGTTTTCGGCAAGTGCCAGATCTTTCATCAGCGTCCATGCCCAACCGCGGGAACCGCCGCCGATATACGCGATTTTTACGCCGCTGACACCGTTGTCATGATATTGCATGATTACCACTCCGTTCATTCATTCTGTTGAGACCACTGTATCACATTTTTTTATTGACTTCCTTTGTATTTTTATGATAAAATGCGAAAAACACGAAATTTTTAAGATAAATAGAGGGATTTCATGGAAAGAACGCTAAAAACAAAGGAACCGAACTTGTTTCATTACAACCGCGCCCTTTCGGTTACCATGTCGAACATGCACTATCACGATTCTTATGAGATCTATTATCTTCTCAGCGGCAAGCGCCGCTATTTTATCAACCATAAAATTTTCGATCTGATACCGGGCGATATTATTCTCATTCCCAAAAACGTGATCCATAATGTGCTCAACTCCCCCGGTACCGAGGAAGGCGAGTATCACGAACGGTATCTGGTCACACCGCATGAAGAACAGATCCCGGAAAATTTGCGCCATTGTTTTCAGCAGAATTTCTATCGGTTGCCGCCCAGTATTTCCGCGCACATCAAAGAAGAAATTCAAGAAATGGAAAAGAACTTCGCCCTCAACGATGAGTATACTTTACAAGCCTACAACGCACATTTGGTAAACATGTTGATTCTTCTTTCACGGTTCGGCAACAGCACTGCTTCACACGAACCGGAACTGTCCCACATGAGTTATATCATGCAAGAAGCCGCCTCATATATCGACCGTAATTTCCACCGCAATCTCACTCTTTCGGAACTGGCAGAAAAGTACTCTTATTCCAAAGAATACTTTTCCGGTGAATTTAAAAAATCCACCGGACGCGGTTTTGCGGAATATCTCAATCATGTTCGCATTGTGCACGCACTGGAACTGCTCGGTGACAAATCACTGCACATTTCCGACATCTCTGCAAAATGCGGTTTCAACGACAGCAACTATTTCTCGTCAGTCTTCAAAAAAGCACTCGGCATTTCACCGTTGCAGTATCGGCAAAAGCAATATTAAGCGTACATCCATTCACCATCCGCGTCCCGAGGATAGAACCACTACTTTGCCAAAACAAAACACCACCCTGTTGGGTGGTGTTTTGTTTTGTCTATGGGCTACAAAAAAGATATTTAAAAAAACAAATAATTATGGGTTTTCTCCTTCGTTAGCAGTAGTTTTGTAAGCCTTGTTTTCTAAGTATGCAGAAAACTCCTGGGGACTCCCGTTAAAAACATTTACATCAATGTATTTTTCTTTTCCGTTATACCCTTTGATGCTTTCACGATTCGTATATTGCCAAAATGTCCATACCCTATCGTCAGATGTTTTAGGTTTTGAAATAACGTTTCTAATCCAAATATCGTATTCTTTATAGTCGTTGGATAAATACAGCTCATAAGACTTTTCTGTAGCATAAATAATAGGTTTTTGATTGTAATGCTCTTCCAACAAAACGAGCATTACCTTTAATTGTTTTTCCACATCTGCTCTGTTAGGTGGATTTTTTTCTTTTTCACCGTAAAACTCTAAATCAATAACGGGTGGCAACATTCCTTCAAATGGAACAACTGTATTTATGAAGTTTTCCGCCTGCGTCTTTCCTTCACTGTCATAGCTAAAAAAATGATAAGCTCCCACGGAAAGCGAAGTTTTTTGTGCCTCTTGAAAATTATAAGCAAAGTATTTATCCACAAAAGAACTTCCCTCGGTTGCCTTTATAAATGCAAAAGAAATTTTTTGTGACGATAGAACATTCCAATCTATCTCTCCCTGATATGATGAAACATCGACACCTTTTATATCGTATTGGTAACTGGATATACCATTTAAAATGATTACGCCGTTCCAAACCAAAGCAAAAATAACAAAACCAACGACTAATAATGCGGAAACCGCAATTATCGTTATTTTAAGAAGTCTATTTTTCAAAATATCACCACCTTTTATTTATTATACCATACTTTTGTTTGTGTTTCAATTCTTCGCCACAGATATGTTTCTTTTTTCGTGGGAGTTCAAATCTAACTTGAGAAAAATATCTTTTTTGTACGTTCTATCCGACAACCGAAACTTTGCCTATAAAAACAGAAAAAACTCTGATAAAATCAGAGTCTTTTCTGTGGCTATATCTTTTTTGTAGCCCTTTGATGGTGCGGGCAGTGGGACTTGAACCCACACGGAATACTCCACAGGATCCTAAATCCTGCGTGTCTGCCAATTCCACCATGCCCGCAAACACAATCAACATTTTAAATCAAGATGCCCCGATTGTCAAGAACCTCCGTGTGGAACCAATCCTCTCGATCACGAATACCCTGACAGTAGACAACTCTATTCAGAAAGGCCTGAGCTTATGACCCCTCCCCGTACATTGGATCAACTGTCCCCCGGTGAAGAGGGGCAAATTGAAGCGCTTCTATGCACCGGCAGTATGCGCCGGCGGTTACTGGATATCGGATTGACCGAAAATACCCGAGTCACCTGTCTTCATCGGGCACCGGGCGGCGATCCGTCGGCTTATCTCATCCGCGGGGCGGTCATCGCAATCCGTGCCATAGACGGAAAAGACATTTTACTAAAGGAGACACGAGTATGGGACTGACTCATCATTCGGTCGGCATCCGGGCAATCGATTCCGGCCTTACCATACATAAACAATTTAAAAACGATCGGGTGATAGCACTCGCCGGCAACCCCAACGTCGGGAAAAGCACCATTTTCAACGGACTCACCGGCTTGAAACAGCATACCGGCAACTGGCCCGGAAAAACGGTAGCAAGCGCTGAGGGGTATTACGCTACCGCCAAAAATCGCTACGTGTTAGTGGACATCCCGGGCACCTATTCACTCATGGCACATTCCGCCGAAGAAGAGGTGGCCCGCAATTTCCTCTGCTTCGGACAACCGGATGCGGTCATTGTGGTGTGTGATGCCACCTGTCTGGAACGGCATTTAAATTTAGTGTTGCAAACCTTGGAAATCTGTTCTAACGTGGTCGTTTGTGTCAATCTCATGGACGAAGCCGCCCGAAAGCATATCCGCATTGATCTGAAAGCCATTTCACAGCGGCTGGGGGTCCCGGTGGTCAGCACCGTCGCCCGAAAAAAGCGGGACCTTTCCGCCCTCATGGAACAGGTAGATCAACTGATTGAAAAAAACCCTTCCTCCCCGCTCACCGTTCACTACCCACCGGAGATCGAAGCGGCGATCGCCGTGATTCAGCCGCATCTGCCAAATAGCTGTGCCGATCCCAAACGCCGGCGGTGGCTATCCTTAAAATTACTCGACCGGGACCCGTCCCTCCTATCCGAGATCGCCGGCTGTTACGGCGACGACTTTTTAGAAAATGCCGATCTCAAAGCCGCTATTGAGGATGCCGAAGCGGGGCTTCTTGCCGCCGGGTTTCCTCCTGAAAAGCGAGAGGATGCGATCGTATCCTCCCTTACCAAAGAAGCGGAACGAATCTGTGCCGGAGCGGTCACCTTTCAAATCGAAAAGGTCAGCGCCGCCGATCACCGGGTGGATCGGATCCTCACCAGCCGAGTTGCCGGCTATCCCCTTATGCTCCTACTACTGGCGGTTATCTTCTGGATTACCATTGTCGGCGCCAACTACCCTTCCTCGCTATTGTCCCAAGGATTATTTTTTGTGGAAGATCGCTTGACCGAGCTGTTTATTTACCTGCACGCACCAGACTGGCTACACGGCGCGTTGGTACTTGGGGTGTATCGGGTACTGGCGTGGGTGGTGTCCGTCATGCTCCCGCCTATGGCGATCTTTTTCCCGCTTTTCACCCTGCTGGAGGACTCCGGGTATCTGCCCCGCATCGCCTACAACCTCGACCGCCCATTCCAGCGATGTTGTGCCTGCGGAAAACAAGCGCTCACCATGTGTATGGGGTTCGGGTGCAATGCCGCCGGCATCGTCGGCTGTCGCATCATCGATTCACCGCGGGAACGTCTGCTCGCGATCCTCACCAACAATTTCGTCCCCTGTAACGGACGGTTTCCCACCCTGATTGCTTTACTCACCATGTTTTTTATCGGTACGGCGGGCGGGGCTTTGTCCTCTCTCTACTCCGCTTTGCTACTTACCGCGGTCATTCTCTTTGGCATTCTCACCACCTTGGGAGCGACCTGGTTATTATCAAAAACCGTGTTGCGCGGGGTCCCCTCCTCCTTCACCTTAGAACTGCCTCCCTACCGCCGCCCGCAGATCGGAAAGGTGATCTGGCGATCGCTCTGTGACCGTACCGTGTTTGTACTCGGGCGGGCGGCGGCGGTCGCCGCCCCGGCAGGACTGATTCTCTGGCTTATAGCCAACATCACCGTCGGCGGAAACACCTTACTCAACCACGGAGCAGAGTTTTTAGACCCCTTTGCCCGATTAATGGGATTAGACGGGGTGATCCTCATCGGCTTTATTCTCGGATTTCCGGCGAATGAAATCGTGCTACCGATCATTCTCATGGCCTATATGGCGCAAGGAAGTTTAGCGGAACTGCCCGATCTTATGATGATGAAAACGCTGCTGACCGATCACGGTTGGACTGTACACACCGCAATCAACGTGATGCTGTTTTCCCTCTTACACTGGCCCTGTTCCACCGCCCTCATCACCGTCAAAAAGGAAACCGGGTCACTGAAATGGACTGCACTGGCGGCGGTGCTGCCCACCGCGATCGGGGTGCTGATCTGTATGCTCACCACCTTCCTTTTCGGTCTGTTCACACCTTGACAGGTATGCTATACTGGAATAAAATCAATCAACAATAAAGGAATGGACCATGAAAGCTTGCTTTTACACACTGGGATGCAAGGTCAATCAATATGAAACCCACGCAATGCGGCATCATTTAGAGCAAAACGGCTTTGAAACCGCCGATTATCTGCCGGGGGAAACCGGGAAATGTGATCTCCTTATCATCAACTCCTGTACCGTCACCGGAGAATCGGATCGCAAGCTCCGTCAGCTTCTGCGCCGCTGTCGGCGGGAACAGCCGGAAGCGGTATTGGTGCTGTCCGGTTGTATGCCGCAGGCATTCCCCGACAAGGCCGCCGAGTTCAAAGAGGCGGATATCATCGTCGGAAATGCCGCCCGGCGAAAGCTTGCTGATCTTGTTCTGCAGTTTTTCAATACCCACCAGCCGATCGTGGAGATCCCCAAGCACGACAGCACCTTTGAGGAACTGCCGATCGGGGATATGGAAGGGCACACCCGGGCGTTTGTCAAGATCGAGGACGGATGCAACCGGTTTTGCAGTTACTGCATCATCCCCTACGCCCGCGGGCGGGTGCGTTCCCGGTCGCTTGAATCGTTGCGACAAGAGGTGACGACGCTGGCCGCCAAAGGATACCGCGAGATCGTACTGGTCGGCATCAATCTGACCGCTTTCGGGCAGGATTGCGGCCTCACCCTCGCCGATGCGGTGGATACCGTTTGTGCCATTGACGGTATTGAGCGGGTACGGCTCGGTTCAATCGAGCCGGATTATCTCACCCCGCCGATCATTAAGCGGTTAGCATCACAACCGAAATTATGTCCCCAATTTCATTTGGCTCTGCAAAGCGGATGCGATGCCACCCTAAAACGAATGAACCGGCATTACACCACCGCCGAGTATGCGGCACTGTGCAAAGCCCTGCGGGCGCAGTTTCCCGGTTGTGCTATCACCACCGATTTTATGGTGGGCTTCCCCGGCGAGACCGAGGAGGAGTTCGAAAGCTCCCTTTCCTTTGTAAAGGAGATCGCCTTTGCACGCGTTCACATCTTTGCGTATTCCCGCCGGCCGGGCACTCCGGCGGACAGAGCGCCGGATCAGGTGCAAAGCCGGGTAAAAGCCGAAAGAAGCCGCAAAACCGCCGACCTGTGTCAGCGGCTGGCGAGTGAATATGCCGCCGGATTGATCGGAAAAACGGTGCCGGTGTTACTGGAAACGAAACTCACCGACGGGACGGTTCACGGGTATTCCCCCGAATACGTCAGCGTGAAGGTGAAAACCGATGCGCCCGCCGGAACCGTTCTCCCGGTGCTCATCACCGGGGAGGAAAACGGCGAATGTATTGCAGTCCCCGCTGAATAAAAAAGAAAACCGGCTGTTCCCATTAGCGGGAACAGCCGGTTTTTTATGACAATTAATACATACCGTCCATAGCCGGGGCGGCGGGAGCGGCCGGAGCCGGCTCCTTCTTATCGGTCACCAGCGATTCGGTGGTGAGCACCATAGCAGCCACCGACGCGGCATTCTGCAGCGCAGAACGGGTCACCTTGGTGGGATCCACGATACCGGCGCTGAACATATCCACGTACTGCTCACTGGCAAAGTCGTAACCGTAGTTGACCTTACCGGAGGTAACGATCTTGTCAATGATGACACTGCCCTCCAGACCGGCATTCAACGCAATCTGGCGAACCGGCTCTTCAATGCCCTTCAGCACGATGCGGATACCGGTCTTTTCGTCCCCCTCGTACTCTTCGAGAAGCGAAGCAAGTGCCACCGATGCGTTGATCAGCGCAACACCGCCGCCGGCCACCAGGCCTTCTTCCACCGCGGCCTTGGTCGCGGAGAGAGCGTCTTCGATGCGGAGTTTCTTTTCCTTCATCTCCACCTCGGTCGCGGCACCAACCTTGATAACCGCCACACCGCCGGCGAGTTTTGCCAGCCGCTCCTGCAGTTTCTCACGGTCGAAGTCGGAGGTGGTGGTTTCGATCTGACTGCGGATCTGCGCCACCCGGGCCGCGATCGCTTCGCTATCGCCGGCACCGTCCACGATTACGGTGTTTTCCTTCTGCACCTTGACCTGACGGGCACGACCGAGCATGCCGATAGTGGTATCCTTCAGTTCAAGACCCAGTTCTTCGGAGATGACCTGACCACCGGTCAGGATCGCAATATCCTGCAGCATCTCTTTCCGGCGATCGCCAAAGCCGGGGGCTTTGACCGCCACACAAGTAAAGGTGCCGCGCAGTTTATTCACAATCAGGGTGGACAGCGCCTCGCCTTCGATATCCTCGGCGATGATGACCAGCTTCTTGCCCGCCTGCAGAATCTGCTCCAGCAGCGGCAGAATGTCCTGAATGTTCGCAATCTTTTTATCGGTGATGAGCAGATACGCATCGTCCAGCACCGCTTCCATTTTTTCGGTATCGGTCACCATATAGGGGGTGATATACCCACGGTCAAACTGCATACCCTCCACCACTTCGGTGTAGGTTTCGGCGGTTTTGGACTCTTCCACCGTGATAACCCCGTCGGCAGACACCTTTTCCATCGCTTCGGCGATCAGCTTACCGATCACCGCATCGCCAGCGGAAATGGTGGCGGCACTCGCGATATCATCCGAGCCGCTGACCTTCTTGGAGTTGGCTTTCACCTGCTCAATAACCTTATCCACCGCGATCTGGATGCCACGCTTGACCCCCATGGGGTTGGCACCGGCCGCCACGTTCTTCATCCCTTCCCGGATGAGCGCCTGCGCCAGCAGGGTCGCGGTGGTGGTACCGTCACCGGCCACGTCGTTGGTTTTGGTGGACACTTCCTTCACCAGCTGAGCGCCCATATTCTCAAACGGGTCATCCAGCTCGATCTCTTTGGCAATGGTAACGCCGTCGTTGGTAATCAGCGGCGCGCCGAATTTTTTATCCAGCACCACGTTGCGGCCGCGCGGCCCTAAGGTGATTTTCACGGTATCCGCAAGCTGAT
Organism: Clostridia bacterium; assembly: GCA_017442265.1. Taxonomy (GTDB): domain Bacteria; phylum Bacillota; class Clostridia; order Oscillospirales; family Acutalibacteraceae; genus URNF01. The sequence continues at coordinate 8,133 of JAFSAC010000045.1, forward strand.
CCACACCCGCCTGCAACGCTTTTCTGGCTTCTTCGCCGTACAAAATAACTTTGGACATAACTGGTTCCTCCTTCTACTGCGCTCCGTCGCTTATTCGACGACCGCCAAAATATCGTTCTGACGCACGATGATGTATTCCTGGCCGTCCAATTTGATTTCGGTGCCGGAATATTTGCTGGTCAACACACGGTCGCCAACGCTCACGTACATCGTAACCTCTTTGCCTTCCACGTTACCGCCCGGTCCGACGGCAACAACCTCCGCCACCTGCGGCTTTTCCTTCGCGGCACCGGTCAGGATGATTCCGCTTTTGGTGGTTTCTTCCGCTTCCACCATTTTGATGACCACCCGGTCCGCCAACGGTTTGATAGACATATCTATTCCTCCTTGCACAATATACACACATTTGGCACTCGAAACACGAGAGTGCTAAAACCTATTGTAACCCTTTTTCAGAAAAAATCAATAGAAAACCGGAAAAATTTTCTATTCTTCATATATTTTTTACAAACTCACTTGAAATACATATACAGCTGGCATTTCAGCATGCCGTTATACAGCTTACGCCGTTTATCCGCGCGGCGACCGAACAGGGTCTCAAAATCCTCGTGCGGGCTAATAATAGCGTAACTGAATCCCTTTTTCGGAACAAACACCCGTCCCATTTGACGGTACAATTCTTCAGCCGCTTTCACGTCCAGCAACCGTTCGCCGTACGGCGGGTTACACAGCACCACACCGCTCTCCCCTTCCGGGCGGAAATCCTTCAAATCACCCGGCGTGGCGGAAACGAGCGGACCGATCCCCGCTTTCATCGCATTGTCAAGGGTAAGCTTCACCGCCTGCGGATCAATATCGCTTCCCACCGCCGTAAATAAACGGTCGGGGCGTTCAAAGCTGCGGGCACGGTCCCGTTCGGAGCGCCAAATATCCGCCGGTACTGCCTCCCAATCCATCGCCGAAAAGCGACGGAAACGACCCGGAGCAATCCCCTTAGCCGCGAGTGCCGATTCGATCAGCATAGTACCGGAACCACAGCAGGGGTCCAGCACCCGATCGGCTTTCCGCACCCGCATCAGGTCGGCAATCGCCGCTGCGAGCGTTTCTTTGATCGGGGCGCCGCCGGATTCCCGACGGTAGCCGCGTTTGTGCAGACCGGCACCGCTGGTGTCCAACAGCAAGGTGGCGGTATCCTGCAAAATGGTAAACTGAATCTGATGCACGCTACCGGTTTCCTCCAGCCAGTTCAGTCCATACCGGGCGCTCAAACGATCGGCGACCGCTTTTTTAATGATCGACTGGCAATCGGGAATGCTATGGAGCGCCGAATTCAGCGCCCAGCCCTTCACCGGGAAGGCGGCCGATTTATCAATCCAGCGTTCCCATGGGAGCGCTTTCACCCCTTCAAACAACTCGTCAAAGGTGCGGGCGGGAAAACTACCGACCAAAATCTGAATCCGCTCGGCATACCGGGAACCGATATTCGCCCGCGCCAGCATCGCCATATCGCCGGAGAATTTCACCCGGCCGTTTTCGGCAATCACGTCTTGTGCACCCATTCGGCGCATCTCATCCGCTAAAACCCCTTCAATGCCAAACAAACACGGGGCACAAAATTGAATCTTTTCCATTTTTACTTCCATTTCTGTCGTTACGTTATCCAAACAAAAATACAGGGAACTGCCCAGCCGAGAGGCGGCCGCCGCGTTCCCCGTAATCTGTTTATTTATCCCTGACGGTTCGGCTTTTTGGAAAAGCCGCCGTGCTTGCTGTCCAGCGAACGTTTCAGATCCGAGATCTTTTCATCGCTGGTCTGTTTAAAACGAGACATCATATCCTCAAAGCTGTCTGCAGTACGGCTGGCGGGCTTCCACTCAAACTCGCCCGGCCGACCGGGAGAGGCCGCCGGTTGACGCGGGGTGCGCGGGGCCGGGGGCGCCGCCTTCTTAATCGACAAACTGATTTTGCCGTCTTCACCAACGGTCAAGACCTTCACCTTTACCGTTTGACCCTCCTGAAGAAAATCACGGATCTCCTTCACGTAGGTTGCGGCCACCTCCGAAATATGTACCATACCGGTCGTTCCCTCGCCTAAATCCACGAAGGCGCCGAATTTAGTAATCCCGGTGACCTTTCCTTCCACAACTGCTCCGACTTCCACCTGCATAGACCCTTTGTTTCCTCCCACTTAGTTTCCAGGAACCACCTGAAAGATCTGTTCACCCGGCAGAGAAAAGCCCTGATCACGAGCTTCATCATTCAGGTATTTCTCCGGATTCTCATTTTTGTCCTTGAGTGATTCGTTGATCAACTGCTGCTGACGCTCGGCTTCCTCCAGAAATTCGAGCTCACGGCTCTTGTTCCACAGCTGAACCCGCACCGATACCACCTGCACCACCACGTACACCGCAAAAGCCGCGCACGCAAGCCGCAGGAAAATATTCTTTTTTTTCTTTTGCTTTTTCCCTTTAGCGGCCACCATGGCAGGCAGGACTCCTTTCGTTCAAAAATAAGAACTTCCTATACAGATTAACTATACTATAATTAATATTACAATTTCAAGGTTTTTTTGAAAAAAAGATACCTTTTTTACAGGATTTCATCATTTTTTTAAGCGGGCGGATGCAAAGGTTCCCTATTTTTTGCCAGATTCGGGATAGGAACGCCTTTATCGGGCGGTATGCACCGTACAAAAGAGGGCGGAGCATCCGGGATGCCGTTCGTACAATAACCGCTAAAAACCGATGAACGACCCGGCCGAGCGTTTGGTTGAAAACAAGAAAGCCCAATCCTTCCCCCACAAACAGATACAGCGGCATCTCTCCGTCCGCCATGGCCAAAAAGACGAAAAAGGTGATAAAAGCAGAGGAAAGACAGAAAAAAACGTCCTGAAAAAAACAGCTTTTAGCGGTGGGCCTATTCAGCAGGCGCCAGGTGCGAAACAGTTCATAATATATCCCTATCCAGCATCCCAGTCCCACGGCATACAGCAGATGCAAAAGCTGGGTTTCTCCGCTAATTCCCACGTCAGCGGAACAACCGCCCCAGTAAACTGCGGCGCGGCTGTTGATCGGTATACTGAAGCGAATCTACCCGTCCGGACAAGCGCAGGTCTCCCGTTTCCAACTGCAGTTGTTCGATATGCAAGCCCCGACCGCTAACAGTCAGCGCACCGCAGGTGGTGAGAAGCTGTACCGTTTGCTCATCAAAACTTTCCACCTCGGTCACCCCACCGACCGTCATTCTCTCCCTGTCATCCAGCATCAACCGGTGCGGTATCCGATCCGCCGTCAGGTTGCTTTCCATGGCATCTCCCCCGTCCCATACAAATCCTTTGAAAATATTGTATGCCAAGCGACCATAAAAAAGAACGCGGTGGGGTATCCCATCGCGTTACTGAATCTCGTACATATTGGCGGCATCGTTTTTGGCGACCGTTTCCTGCACCGACACTACCTTCACGGTCAGTTCCCGGGCGCCGAGGGTGACGGTCAAGAGATCCCCCTCCTTGACGTCGTAAGAGGCACGGGCCACCTTTCCGTTTACCGTGACCCGACCGGCGTCGCACGCTTCGTTAGCGACCGTCCGCCGTTTGATGATACGGGACACCTTCAAATATTTATCTAAGCGCATACCGTTTCCTCCCAGAAAAAAGAAAAGCCGTCCGTGTGGACGGCGTTTCTCACTTTTTGGCTTTGCTTATTTCGCAACAGCGTCTTTGAACGCCTTACCGGCCTTGAACACCGGCTGCTTGGAAGCGGCGATCTTGATCTCCGCACCAGTCTGCGGGTTACGGCCAACGCGAGCCGCGCGAGCGCGAGTCTCAAAAGTACCGAAACCAACGAGCTGTACTTTGCCGCCAGCGGCAACAGTTTCTTCGATAGCGCACAGGACAGCCGCAACCGCCTTTTCCGCGTCTTTCTTGGACAGTTCAGCCTTCTCGGCAACCGCCGCAACGAGTTCTACCTTGTTCATGTTCTTTACCTCCAAAAGTTTTATACTCCAGCGGAAACCCCGCTGATGACCGTAATTATGGGGCGGTGGTTTGTTCCCACAGCCGCTTCCAGGTTTCTTCCGGGACCGAAGCGATATCCAGTCCCTCTTCGGTCAACCGACCCTCCATTTGCTCAAAACGGGCGATAAACCGATTGGTAACGTCGGTCAGTTCCTGTTCGGCATCGATCTTCAGATGCCGGGCAACCGCCGCCGCTTGAAACAACAATTCTCCCAATACCGATCCGATTTCCGGATCCTCTTTTTCCGCCGCGCCTCTCAGTTTTTCGGTGGCGACAGTCAGGTCCGCAATCGCCGTTTTCGCATCCGGGGCGGTCTGGAAACCCACCCGGCCGGCGCGTTTATTCACCTTCTCGGCACGGAGTAGCGCCGGTAAAGCGTGAGGCACGTTATCGAGTAAGCGGGTCTGCCGTTGATCGGGTTTGGATTGCCGTTTCACGGCATCCCAATTTTCCAGCGCCTGTTCCGTATCGGATGCGCTTTTATCCCCGAACACGTGCGGGTGTCTCATAATGAGCTTGTTGCAAAGACCGTTTACCACCTCGTCAAAGGTGAAGCCGCCGAGTTCCTCCTCAATGCAGGAGTGAAACACCACCTGCAACAGGACGTCGCCGAGCTCCTCTTTCAGAAGTTCCCGATCCTCGCGGTCGATCGCTTCGATCGCTTCATAGGTCTCTTCCAAAAAATCGCCGCGGATCGACCGATGAGTCTGCGCGCGATCCCACGGGCAGCCCTCGGGAGTCCGCAGCAAACGCATGATGGTCAACAGGTCGTCGACCGTATACTTTTCTTTACGCTTGTATTCAATAGCCATTGGTCTCACCGCTTTATTTACGCTGTATTCATCATACCGCATAAAAAATGAGATTGCAAGAGTTTTTTGACAAATAAATCAAAAACATTGCCTATTTTCCGCAGATTTTGTCAATATTTCAGAGCTTTTCCCCACAATTTTGACAATAAGCGGCATTAGCAGCATTATTTTGCCCGCAAGCATTACAATGCTTGGTGCAACGGAGCTCATCCATGGCGTCGTTAATTTGCGCCAATTTCTGCTCTAACTGCTCCAAAGCGGCATACGGCTCACCCAGCTGTTCCTCCACCGATTCCCCGCTTTTATGGGCGGCGTACACCAGCCGGCCGATCTTCTCAAGCTGCAACGAAATAGCGCGTTCGGTCTCGCTCGCTTCCAGTTTCAGTTTACCGAGCTGCACCAGATCCCCGGTCTTTTTTCCGGCGGCATCCGCCAGATCCTTCGCTTTCAAAATGACCTCTTCTACCGTCGTCATAGTCAAATCACCTCGTCATCATTGGTTCAATATTAGTATACATCCTTTTTATCCAAAAAACAAGAAAAACCTCAACCGGTAAATTCCCGGAGCATCGAATCGGCGGGCAACAGAGAAAGCGGCAGATCGCAAAATACCGACAGCCGTTCGATGAGATACCGGGCGGTATCATAATCGGGAGTGTTCCTTTCCACCTTTGCCAACCGGGGCAACAACAGAGATTTAATAATACACGGCTCAAACGCAAAGGTGGTATCGATCACGCAATCGGCGGCATCGGCATACGGGAACAGATACAATTCCTCCCCACGCACCACCTGCGGCCACATTTTCATGGTATTGGCAAACGGACTGCCGCGAAACTGTTCATCCCGCAAAATGCGGCGAATAAGCCGCATATCCCGGCGTTTCAGCCAGGTCTCCCCGTCCTTTTCAAAGCGGGACAGCGCATTGATAAACAACCGGGTGATGTTTTCCGGCGGCAGGCAGGCGGAGATCTTCGGGTTAAATGCGTGTATCCCCTCTAAAATCACCGCCGCATCCTCTTCCAGCACCAGCATCCGTTCTTCCGGGAGCGGTCCGTGGGTGACAAAATCAAACACCGGCAAGGAGGTCTTACCGTCCCGCACCAATTCCTGCAGGCAGGTCATCAACCGATCCACGTCCAGCGCATCGATCGTTTCATAATCGGGACTGCCGTCCGGGAGAAGGGGTGCTTTTCCCTCTCCGAGATAAAAATCATCCAGCGATATCACGTGCGCCGCCGTGCCCCGCGCCTCCAGTTCCTTTTCTAAACGGGAGGCGGTGGTGGTCTTACCCGCCGAAGAGGGGCCGGTCAGCAGTACGATATGGCGATTGGTACGCTCATTATGAATCCGATCCGCCACCTGCTCGATTTCGGTTTGATATCGTGTTTCTTCCTGCCGGATAAGCGAAATCGGATCCGCCGTCGCTTCTGCACAAACCGAGGACACCGATAAGATGCGGCCGTTAACGATACTGTTCATAAAATGAGATCACCCGTTCCTTTCGCGCCAGCATTTCATCAAAGCGCGCAATGTATTCATAGGGAAACTTAAAATTAAACAACCGTTCCAGATAATCACTTCCCGGCTGTTTGAGCTTGGTTACCGCCCCCGCTCCACAGCCGAAAATAGTATGGGTCTCATCCATAATATACACATTATACAGTCCGGATTTTCCCGGAACCGACCAGCCAATATTTTCCTGATTCCCGATCGCCCGGCTCTGCCGATACAGATAGTACGGCTGATAGCCGCTCTCGGTCAGCCGATCGCCGGCATAGGCGATCATCCCGGCGGTATCCGCCGCTTTTTGCACGTCCTCCCGCCGCCGGATCACCAGATTGGATGCCCGCTTGAGGCACAGGGTATGCACCGTGACGTTCTCGGGTTTCAGCGCCACGATCCCCTCCAGCGACCGGGCAAATCCGTCGGCGGTATCCCCCGGTAAACCGGCGATCAGATCGGTATTGATATTATTCATCCCGCACCGGCGGGCAAGATGAAAGGCGTTATAAAAATCCTCCACCGTATGCCGGCGGCCGATCGCTTGCAACACCGGGTCCTGCAGAGTCTGCGGATTGATGCTGATGCGGTCAATACCCGCCGCCGCGATCGCACGGAATTTTTCTTCGGTCACCGTGTCCGGGCGACCGGCTTCCACCGTATATTCCCGCACATGGGACAGATCAAAATGCCGTTCGATCACCTGAAACAACTCGGACAGCATCTCGGCCGACAGGGTGGTCGGGGTGCCACCGCCGAAATAAACCGTTTCCAGCCGCAAGCCCAATTTCCGTTGCATATCCCCGACCGCCGCCAGCTCCTCTTTCAGCTTTTCCACGTATTCGGGGATCAAAGAGGCCGCCCGCTGTACCGTTTGGGACACGAAGGAGCAATAGTCACACCGGGTCGGGCAAAACGGAATGGATACGTACAAGCTACAGGAATCCGGGCGGGACAGCGCTAACAGTTCATTTTCGGTATGTAACACGGTATGCAGGCGTTTGAGTTTCGGTTCGGATACCAGCAGGCGATCCCGGAAATGAGAAAGCGCCGCCTCTTCCCCGTGAAGTGCCGTCAGCCGACGGAGCAGTTTGACCGGGCGCACCCCGGTCACCAATCCCCACGGCTGAGAGGTTTGAAGCCAATCGCAAAGCAACCGGTACAAGAGGGTGGTCATCCCGAGTTCACAGGTATCCTTATCCGCCGTTTCGGGCAGGGTATCGGTCAAGGTGTTATCGGTATCTCCGATATGCAGGCGCACCGATAAATGCACCTTTCCCCCTTCGTTTGTCAAGGTGCCGGTCACCGTCAATCCCGGAAAGCTACCGTCGTCCTCGGTGTCATACAAGGTGACGATCTTCTCGTCCGGCAAAAACAGACGGCAGATATTCTCCATTTCAAAATGAAAATCCTGTCCACGTAACAAGAGATGCATACATCCGCTCCTACCTCATATACGGATTATTGTTTCGTTCTTCTGAAAGGGTGGTAGCCGGACCGTGACCCGGCAGTACCGCACAGGGGGTATAAAGCGCCGCCAGCTTTTGCAGGGACAACTGTAACGCCACTCCGTCCCCGGTGGGGAAATCCGCCCGACCGATCGAGCCGGCAAACAGGGTGTCCCCCGTGAAAAGATAATCGCCGATACGGTAACAGCAACTGCCGGAAGTATGACCCGGTGTGTGCAACACCTCCACCGTTTCTCCGGCAAAATCAAAGGTGTCCCCGTCGGCATACAAAAGATCCGCTTGTATCGAAATTTCCTTTTTATCAAAGGTTCGGCTTAAATTCTGATACGGGTCAACAAGCAGATTTTTCTCGGCCAGGCAAGCGATAATCGGTGCACCGCTTATTTCACGCAACCTCTCCGCCGCCCCGACGTGGTCGAAATGACCGTGGGTCAGCCAAATCTGCTGTAAGGTCAATCCGGCATCCTGCAAAACACGGAAAATCCGATCCGGCTCATCACCGGGGTCGATCACCGCCGCCTTAGTGCCGGCATACAGCAGGTAACAATTCGCCTGCAAAGGACCGACCGGAAGGGTGATCACCTTCATCCCTTGCCGCCTTTCTGCCAGACGTCGGTATCCATTAAAATGGTGACCGGTCCGTCGTTTACAAGCTTCACCTGCATATCGGCGCCAAACACCCCGGTTTCAACCGGGATGCCGAAGCCGGCCAGTGACTTACAAAAGCTATCAAAGAGCGGCTGTGCCACCTTATACTGAGCCGCACCGAAAAAGTCGGGACGGCGGCCGTGAGAGAGGTTAGCACACAAGGTAAACTGGGATACCGCCAAAGCACTGCCGCCAATATCCAGCAGCGACAGGTTCATTTTATCGTTTTCGTCGGTAAACACCCGCAATTCTGCGATCTTTTTCGCAAGCAGGGCGGCGGTTTTATCGGTATCCTCCGGGGTAACCCCGATTAAAAGCATAGCGCCTTTCCCGATCTGTCCGACAATTTGATCATCCACCGTGACCGACGCTTCGGTCACCCGTTGAAATACTGCCTTCATTCTGTTTCTCCTTTATATGCCGGCACGTTCGATCCGTTCCACACCGGGAATCTGCAGCAGGCGGGCAATCACGGTATTCAGGTGTTCCACGTCGCTGACCCCGAGGGTGAGCAGTACCGTCGCTTCGTCCAGTTGAGAGTCGCGGGCGTTGATCGCGTGGATCATCACCTTCATCTGGGCCAGCACGGTGGTAATATCCACCAAAAGACCCTGACGGTTCACCGCAAAGATCTGCAGTCCGGCTTTAAAGTCGCCGTCCTGCGAAGTACCCCAATGCGCCTGCACCCACCGTTCGGGTTCGGCGGCAGTCTCCAGCGTTTCGGGGACGTTCGCGCAATCCCGTTTATGGATCGAAACACCGTATCCGCGGGTGATAAAGCCGATAATCGGGTCGCCCGGAACCGGATTACAGCAACGGGCGAATTTCACGAGACAATTATCCATGCCCTCGACCATCACGCCGCCGCTGTTATGCTTATGCCGCGGAGACAGACGAACCGGCGTCGGTTGGGTCGCCGCCGAATCGGTCTTGACCATTTTCTGGTATTCATCCCGCATACGGGGAATCAAATGGGATAACAACACCCCACCGTACCCGATCGCGGCCTCAAAATCCTCGATGGTGGCAAAATGCTGTTTTGCCGCTTGCGCCAGCAGGAATTTTTCCATTTCCGCTTCAGGGAGACGGATAAAGTTGCGGGACAGTTCCCGCATCAGTTCCAGATGACCCTGCTCGATATTCTCTTCCCGGCGTTCCTTCTTGAACCAATTTCGAATTTTCGTACGTGCCTCGCCGGTACGCACAATCTGCAACCAATCGCGGCTGGGTCCGTGACCGGGGGACGAGGTGGTCAGCACCTCCACGATCTCGCCGATCTTTACTTTATAATCCAGCGGTACGATACGGCCGTCCACCTTCGCGCCTACCATACGGTTACCGACCGCGGTATGGATCGCGTATGCAAAGTCAATAACCGTCGCACCGGTCGGCAGGGCGATCACGTCCCCTTTGGGGGTGAACACGAACACCTCTTCCGCCGAGAGGTCGGTTTTAATATTCCGGACGATATCCTCCGCATCGTCCACGTCCTTCTGGTTTTCGATAAACTGCCGCATCCACGCCAGTTTTTCGTCCAGCTTATCCTTCTTTTGCAGACCGATCTTATACTTCCAGTGAGCGGCAACACCGTATTCCGCCGTATAATGCATCTCCCAGGTGCGGATCTGCACCTCAAACGGAATCTTATCCTTACTGATGACGGTGGTGTGCAGCGACTGATACATATTCGGTTTCGGGGTGGAGATATAATCCTTAAACCGATTCGGCAGCGGACGGAACATATCGTGCACGATACCGAGCACGTTATAACAATCGTTATCGCTATTCACGATCACCCGCACCGCGTAAATGTCGTAGATCTCCTCCAGCGTTTTCCCCTGAACGTACATCTTCCGATAGATACCGGGAATGCTCTTGATTCGACCGGACACCCGACACTCAATGCCGTACTGCTCCATATGCTTGGCAATACGCTGTTGAATCTCCTCCAAAAACGCATCCCGCTCGTTTTTACGCAGTAACAACGCTTCCTCGATCTCATGATACGCCACCGGATCGAGTACCCGAAGGGACAGGTCCTCCAGCTCCTCTTTGGCGGCACGGATACCGAGTCGGTGAGCGAGCGGTGCGTAAATATCCATGGTTTCTCTGGCTTTATCCCGGCGCTTTTGTTCGCTCCAGCCGTCGCTGGTGCGCATATTATGCAGGCGGTCGGCCAGCTTGATGATCATTACCCGGATATCCTCCGACATAGCAAGCAGCATCTTACGGACGTTCTCCGCCTGCTGTTCCTCGCGGGTGGAAAAGGACATCTTGGTGATCTTGGTCACCCCGTCCACCAGGTTCGCAATATTTTCACCAAACGCACGGCTAAGGTCCGAAAGCTCTACCCCGGTATCCTCCACCACGTCGTGCAGGATAGCGGCGGCGATGGTTTCGCTGTCCATGCCCATTTCTACCAAAATGGCGGCTACCGCCAGCGGATGACAGATATAATCCTCACCTAAGGCGCGCTTTTGTCCCTCGTGCGCCGAACCGGCCAAGACCATAGCACGGTCAATAAGATCGATATCATACGACCGTTCACTGCGCATAATCAGGTCTTTGAGCTGATTGATCGCTTCTTCTTTTGTACGCGGAATATTGGTCATACGTGGAAGCTCCTTCATCAAGATTGCGCTAAGTATTGCCACAGCGGGGTGGCGGTAAGATCGCTTTTGCCGGTGGCCGGCAATACCGCTATCTGCAACCGGTCACCGTAATCGGCAAGTGAAATTAATCCGGCTTCCCGCCAGATCTCTAATAACACACGAATGGACAGCATCGAAAAGGCCGGGTCATCAAGGGTGCGAAATAGCTGCTCCAACGTACCGCAGAATTCCTGTTTTTGCAGTAAATAACGGTACAACCGACCCATACGGTCGCGGTCGGGCAACAGCCCCTTCCCCGCATCCCGAGTATCCCGCCGCATAATGGCGTCAAACCGGCGAGAAGTCTCGATCAGTTCGGTTTCATCCGAGGCGGCGTACCGCATATCCTTGAGCAGAACGGTGGGAGAAACCACCCCTTTATACTCATTCTTCTCCAAACTGACAGCGAGATTCATCACCGCCCCGCAGGCGATCGGGAATTTCTGATAGTCGGTATTGAATTTCAACACGCTCAAGGACGTGCCGTTTTTGGAAAAGGACAGTCGCAGATGTTTCCCGCCGCCCAGCGGGGTGATATTGTCCAGCCGCATCCCGAAAAGCCCGAAAATCGGGGCGGGATTACCGGCGCCAAACGGCTCCATAGCCGCGATCTGCGCTAATTTTTCGTTATCGATACTCTCCGGACGGAGTTTGAAGTCCAGCCGCAATTCCGGCACCGGCATCTGCGGATACCGGGAGGCGGCATACTCATTGATCGCCGCGCGGAATTGATCGATCCGGGCGGCATCCAAGGTGACACCCGCCGCCAGTTCATGTCCCCCGAAGGTGATCAGCCGATCACTGCACGCCGACAGCGCATCAAACAGCGAAAAACCGGCAATACTGCGACCCGAACCCTTGGCAACCCCGTCGGCAACCGACAGCAACACGGTCGGTTTACCGTACCGTTCGGTCAGGCGGGCGGCTAAAATTCCGATGATACCGGGCGCCCAATCGGTCCCGGCCAGCACCAGCACCCGATCGGACAAGCGGGCGGGATTTTCACCGAGCATACCGTCAATTTCTGTGAGTATCTTGGTTTCGGCGGCTTGCCGTTCGGCGTTCAAGGCGTGCACCTTTTGCGCCAAGATACCGGCTGTCGCCGGATCGGTTTCCATTAACAACCGGGCCGCAATGGTGGGGTCCTCCATTCGTCCGGCGGCATTCAACCGCGGTGAAATAGAAAACACCACCCGGGTAGCGGTCAGTTCTTTATCCAGCATCCCGGACAACTCAGCCAGTGCTTTCAATCCCGGGCGGCGCAGGTGGTTCATAACCCCCAGTCCCCGGCGCACCAGCGAGCGGACCGAACCAGTAAGCGGCATCACGTCAGCGAGCATACCGAGGGCGAGCAGGTCGCCGTACCGTTCCATAATCGGCTCGTCGTCCCCCTCCAAAGCGCAGGCGAGCATATACGCCACCCCGACACCGGCATAGTCGGTGCATCCGCTCGGGCAATCTGCCCGGTGAGGGTCAATAACAGCGACGGCTTTGGGCAACTGTTCCTGCGGTTGGTGGTGATCGGTGATGACCACGTCGATCCCCTTTTCGGTCGCATAAGCGATCTCTTCCACCGCCGTAATACCGTTATCCACCGTCACGATGAGGGATACCTGCTGTTCATGAAATTCGTCGATTACCGATTTGTGCAGACCGTAGCCGTCCCCTTCCCGATTGGGAAGTCGGAACAGGATGTTCGCTCCACGATCCCGCAGGTAGGTGAAAAGCAAGGTGGTGGCGGTGATGCCGTCCACGTCGTAATCGCCGTACACCGCGATCTTTTCACCGCGGTCCAGTGCCAGTTCAATCCGCTGGACCGCAAGGTCCATATCCGCAAAGCTGAACGGATCGTCCGGCTCCTCATCCCCCAACAGGAACGAAAACACCTCTTCCGGAGTTTCGATGCCTCGGGTGGTCAAAAGCAGAGCGAGAAAAGGATTGATTTCACATTCTTCTGCAAGAGTGGCCGCAAGCCCGGTATCAATCTCCGGCAAGATCCATTTCCGTATCGCCATAGTCCTTCCTCGCTCCTTTCGTTTAAGATTAATAATTAATTTTACCATTATTTTATGGGCTTTTCAATATATATTTTTCAGCAGCAAAAAGAATGCCCGAACCTTCTCGGTTCGGGCATTCCTTTATGACTGACACAGAAAATCGTCAATCACATCTTTCAGATGAATCGGGGCGAGTTGCCCCTTCGTGCAACGCTCGGCTAAAGCGGTCACCTGCTCCCGTGAGAGGGAAATATCCGACACGGTCAACACCGCTTCCGGGCAATCTGCCGTTTGGCGGTAGGCCCGGATACCGTAGCCGATATACCACCCGGTATCGGGACTGTATAACCGCTCCTCGATCGCCTCATACCGTATCATCCGGATTGTCCCCTTTCCGCCCCGTTTTGTGAATAATTTTCACTATGTCGGGTAAATAAATTGCCGTGAAACAGCGGGCGCTTTTTCGCCCGTTTTCACGGCAAAGCCGTTTCTTCTCACCCACAGTATACCGCAAGCAAGACAGAATGTCAATCCTTATTTTTACTTTTTGTGATTATTTTTTACAAATTTCCCGTTCCATGGTGACGTGCACCACGCCGGCTTCTAAAAATTCATCCGATACGGTATGAAAACCGCATTTTTGATAAAACCCTTCCGCATGTTTCTGGGAGTGAAGGGTCAGCTTCCGGCAAGGGAGGTTATAAGCGATATCCTCCATACTCTTTTGCATCAGCAAACGGCCGATCCCCCGGTGATGAACCAGACTGAGCGCCCGACCGATCTGCACGGTGGTGCGTTCCTCGTCGGTGTAAAAGGCGCGAAGGTACCCGACCACCCGGCCGTCCTCTTCCAAAAAGCAATGACGGCTTTGGTAATCAACACCATCCATGTCCTGACAACGGATATCCTGTTCCAGCATAAAAATTTCCGACCGGGAGCGCAGAATTTCATACAGCTCAGCCGGGGTCAATTCATCAAAAAATTTAGCTTTGAAGGTCATATCCCCCACCCCGATCATCCGTTTTATTGAGATTTTTTGGTCAGTTTCCCGATCAGCACGAAAAGAAGGTGCAAAGCGACCCCCACGGCGATCGCCACCACCAAATCAAAAATGACGGTAAGCAGGAAGGTGACCACCAGTACCGCGATATCGGTCACCCGTTTTTCTTTAAAAATCTTCACAAACGAGCGCCACTCGCTCATATTGTACGCTACCATAAAGAGGATAGCAGCAATGGTGGGCATCGGGATCAGCGCCGCATACGGCATCAAAAACAGCAGAACCAGCAACAGAACCAGTGCGTGAACCATACCGGCCACCGGGGTGCGGCCGCCGTTTTTGGCGTTGGCCGAGGTTCTCGCAATCGCACCGGTAGCGGGGATACCGCCAAACAGCACCGAGGCGATATTACCGACACCCTGTGCCACCAGTTCCGCATTCGGGTTATGCTTGGAATTCACCATACCGTCAGCGACCACACAGGAAAGCAACGATTCGATCGCGGCTAAAATCGCAATGGTGATCGCATTTGGGATCACAGCGATCATCTTCTCCATACTGAAATCCATACCGGCAAAATCCACCTTCGGGAGACCGGTCGGAATAGTATACAGATCGCCAATAGTATAAACCTCTTGACCCAGCGCCGGGATCACCGCCACCAAGACGGCGCTCACCACCACCGCAATCAGCGATGGCGGAATCCGTTTTTCCAGTTTCGGATAAACAATCAGAATAATGAGACTCACCCCGCCGATCAGAAGCGCCCACGGGCTGAAGGTGGCGATCGCGTGAAGATTGGCTTCCACCTTTTCCAGCGTTTCGATCGGGCGAATGCCGTCAGCATAGGTAAGACCGAGAAAATCCTTGATCTGACCGAGTAAAATGGTTACCGCGATACCGCCGGTGAAACCAACGGTAATGGTATGCGGCATATACCGAATGAAGGAGCCGAGCTTCAAAACCCCCATGAAAAGGAGCAGGATACCCGCCATAACGGTGGCGAGGAACAAGCCGTCCATTCCCTGGGTCGCCACCACACCGGCAACGATCGTCGCAAACGCCGCAGTCGGGCCGGCGATCTGCACCCGGCTGCCGCCGAGCAGCGATACCACAAAGCCGGCGGCAATGGCGGTATACACCCCGCACGCCGGTTCCACACCGGAGGCCAGCGCCAGCGCAATGGACAGCGGCAGCGCAATGATCGCCACGATAATGCCGGCGATAAGGTCCTTCACAAACTGTTCTTTTGAATATCCACGCAAAGCGGAGATGAGTTTCGGTTGCAGATAACATTCTTTCATAGATATTTACACCCCTTATCCTGTTGATTATAGCACCGTTGACAAGATTGTCAACAAAAGAATCCCCCTTTGCCACAGCAAAGGGGGATCATTAAAAATGTTTATTCCGCAAGTTGGCGATCAAATTGGTCAAAAAGGCGTTTCTTGATCTCCTGCATCGCTTGTTCCTGCACCTTCATTACCTGCCGGTCGTAGGTGACAAGACCGTTGGTTTCATCCTCCACGTCGCTGACCTGGGTCAGCACAGCCGCACAAAGACCGTCCTTTATTGCCGGGATCACCTCATGGAGATACAGGTCGGTAAGCGCTTTTTCAAAATCCGCAAGGGTGGTGAAAAAGCGATAGCCGTAAGTTTTATCGAGGTTGAAGGAATGCTCCGGCACCTTACAGGAATAGCCGCCGAATTCGGAAAGCACCGCCGGGCGGTCGGGGCGGGTGTGTAAGCGAATCTTTTTGAAATAGATATGCTCACTGGTAACGTCGCTGTTTTTCTCGGTAAACCAACCGGAGGTCGCATCAAATACCCGGGTGGGATCAAGTGCTTTCAGCTTTTCATACATCCGATCGGCATCGTACTGCCCCCACCCCTCATTAAAAACGGTGTAGTAGCAGACCGACGGATGATTATAGAGAAGATCGAGCGTTTGTGCCGCCGTTTGCTCAAAAAGTTCCCGGCGGCGATCGGTCGCCGAATGGGTGATGCCCTTTTTCAGTCCCACAGTGGGCAGGACGGTATCAAGGAGATAGTGATACCGCCCGGAATTGACCATATCCTGGAACACGATCATACCGTATTTATCGCAGTAGTAATAAAACAGTTCCGGCTCCACTTTGATATGCTTGCGAAGCATATTAAAGCCGAGTTTTTTCATCTCTAAAATATCAAAGAGGTACCCGTCGGGGGTGGCGGGGGTATAAATGCCGTCGCTGAAATATCCCTGGTCCAGCAGCCCGTGGAAAAAGGTGGGCTTGCCGTTCAGACAGAGGTAAGCCCGGCCGTTTTTCGCTTCCACCGACACGGTGCGAAGCGCAAAATAGGAATCGACCACATCCTCACCGGAGGACAGAGAAAATTCGTACAAATGCGGGTTTTCAGGCGACCACCACACCGGGTTTTCGATCGGAACGGTGACCGTGTCACCTGTAAAGTCAACCACCTTGTCACCGTCTTGTCCCTTGATTTTCAAGGTTTTTTGCGGTTCGCCGCCGGTTACCTGAAGGGTCACCGAATGAAGCGTGGAGGTGATCTTCAAAGCGGAAATATACCGCTTTGGAACGCTTTCCAGCCACACCGTTTGCCAGATTCCGCTAACGGGGGTGTACCACATGCCGCCGCGATCGCGCCGTTGTTTCCCATACGGGAAATCAAAATCCAGCGTATCGGTCACCAACACCTCCAACCGGTTTTCTCCGGCAGAAAGGAAGGCGGTTATATCCCATTCAAAGGGGGTATACCCGCCGTGGTGGACACCGACCGGGTGCCCGTTTATGGACACCTCCGCCACCTGATCCACCGCGCCGAAATGAAGCAATACACGCTCCTTTTGGAAACCGTCCGGGAGCGAAAACAGACGGGTGTAGCGATACTTCTCGCCCGGTTTCAGCTCCCGCTGAATACCGGACAGGCGGGATTCGGGCGGAAACGGAACGGTGATCTCACCGAGCGAGGTCTCCTCCCCTTCCCGCTCGACCGACAACTCCCATTGTCCATTCAGGTTGAAAAAGGAATCCCGGCGCAGTTGCGGGCGGGGATATTCGGTCTGCCAGTCGGTTTTAGAATCGGTTTCAAACGGGGTTTTCAAGGTGTGGTTTAACCGAGGGGATTTGCGGGGACGGATAAGGAGTAACAATACCGCCAGCACCGCCACTGCAATCAAGGCGGCTAAAAAGATGTTTTGGTTCGGGATAAACGACTGGGTGCCGTCGTTGTTCACAATCATTTCAGCATTTTTCAGCACCGTTTTTCCGATGAAGGGGCCGACCATACCGGGAATCAACACCTGCGAGAAGATGCGAACCCCCTGGAACATACCGGCGCGATCCTCCGGGATAAGGTCACGAATTTTCGCGCCAAACACCGCCATACCCGACAGATACCCGCTCATCATCAGCAGCGACCCGACAAACACCAAAGCGGTGGAGCGGAACAGGTACAGCATCACGTAACCGACCGACAGCCACAAAAGAGAGATAGCGGCCGAAAAATCGAACTGCTTTTTATCGTACACCTTTCCCCAAAAGGCGGTGACCACCGATGCTAAAATAATGGCCGGTGCCATAACAAACACGTAGTTGGTCATTTTGAGGGATACCTCATAATACAAAATGAGGTACGGCATAAAGATCTGAATGGAAATATTAAAAAGGATAAAGGCGAAAAGATAAAAATACAGCGAACGGTTGTCTTTTACGGTCGAAGGGCGAAAACCGTGGATCACCGCAGAAAGGTAGCTTTGCTCCGATTTTTGGATCGGCGGTTCTTTGATCAGAAAACAACCGATAATACCGATCAGGGTAACCACCGCACCGATGACGGTGAAGATAACGCTCCAGCTTTCGGCTTTTTCCAGATCAAATGCCATAAAGCCGCCAAACACCACCAAAATCGCCACCAGCGGCATCATCGCGTTGATGCCCTCGGCTGCGCCGCGGTTGGTGCTGTCGGTGCTGTCGGTCAGCCACGCATTAAAAGCGGCATCATTCGCACTCGAGCCGAAAAAGGTCATAATACAATCCAGCGCGATCACCAAAGAGGCACCAAGAGAGGCGGCGGATGCCACCGATGGGAACCAGCTCCCCAGCAGGTCGGTGCGGATAAACACGAAACCGAAAATGGAGATGCCCCATAAAATATAACCGCCGCAGATGAACAGCTTACGCTTGCCGATCTTGTCAGACAGCGCACCGATCAGGACGGTGGTGAGGGTCGCCGCCACGGCGCTGGCCGCCACCATAAGCGAAATGTCCGCCGCCGAGGCGTTAAACATTTTATAGATAAACACGTTGAGATACATATTCTCGACCACCCATGCGACCTGCCCGATCAGGCCAAACAGGGTGAGTACCGACCAAAACCGCGGGGACAGTTTGGTTTTCATCGTGATTCCTCCCATACTTCATCGGATTATATTTTATACTATTTCCAGTAATCGAATTGACAATAAGGACATTTGGGATAATCTATATCGTGGAACTGACCGCATTTCGGACAGGTTCGTTGCCACAGCTTATCTTCCCTCGTTTGATCTACCGGCTCACGATCCATAGCGGCTTTTTGTCTATAATACCTCTTGGCCTTTTTCACATAGGAAAACCCCATAATGGATAAAAACAACGATATTCCCACCATAGTCATTAAAGCGATCACTTTATTTGCCATAGGAGATTTTATCAACCCGCCCGAAGTAACCTGGGCATCCGAAAAGAATAAAAATAAACCAAACGCCAAAACCAGTGCCGCCATGATAAAATAGGCAATCGCGAGCGGTGTGGCATTTCCCGGCGCCGAAACGGTGGGAGGCACCCTGCCGGTGCCTATATAGTGTCCCGGGTTGTACATATTTTTTTGAAACTCCACAACGTCTTTCAAGGAGTCGTATTCGTCATCAAACACTTTCTTGTTATCGGGCATATCATCACCACCTCGACCCTATTATAGCATAATGACGGCGGAGGGGCAAGAACAAGCGAAATGTTTGGCGATACCGAATGTGAAATAATGACCTAAAGGTCATTGTGAAATTTCACGCTATAGCATTCGGTGAAATAAAATTCACCGCCGAGAAAATACTTCACCCGGCATAACCGTTCTTCACTTGCCGCAACCGCTTTTTACTAAAAAGCTTCCCCTTCGGAACACTCCGAAGGGGAAGTCTTTTTTGTGAGACAAATATAAAACCCAATCGTCTTTCGTCGCTTTGCCATGCAATAAAACTCGCCGATTTTTGTCTTTTGCCGGGTTATCCGGCAAAAGGCGTATCAAAACATATCCTCACAGATTTCAGGCACGTGTGAAAAATCAAGTTTTCTATATGACAACAGCTGCTGTATAAGATCTGTCTCACGGTATGCATAATCGATACCGTCATTATGGTCTTTATCCTTTAAAATGTTGAGTTTGGCCGTGCCTCCACCGGCGTTTGTAAAATCCACCATTATTTCGGACTGCGAAGCCGGAACGGCCGAATCCTTCTCTCCGTGATACGCAATCACGGGCGTTTTGATCAGTTTTCCCGTTCGCCACACAACACCGCCGCCGGCCACAGGAGCAATGGCAGCGAACATTTCAGGATAACACATGGCCATTTCCCAGGTTCCATAACCGCCCATGCTGGAACCTGTTAAAACAATTCTATCCTTTGATATGCCGTATTCAGTCACCACAGCATCAATGATCAATTTGAGTTCTTTAACCATATTGTTCCAAATAAACTCACCGGGGCATTGCGGAAACAGAACAACCGCCGGAATGTCCCGGCCCTCTTTGATGAGTTTCGGGATACCGTGGCGGTATATATGATCAAAATTTTTCCCTCTTTCTCCCGCTCCGTGAAGATAGATCAATAGCGGTAGATCTGTACAGTCATCACCAAAAGCCACTCCGTAGTTCATTTGATGTTCATCGTTTGAAATATACGTCTTAATTCTCATCATAATTATCACCTCTGCACCTGTATTATAGCAAAAAAGTGGAGGGTGTGTCAACACTGCTTCACCATTCACTATTTCCTCTTACTTTCTGAAAATCCCGTTAAATTTTTTAGTGAAAAGTGAAAAAGTAAAAATCCGTCCACTTTCGTGAACGGAATTTTTAAGTGGATTGAACCGAATGACACGAGTTAAAAGTGCCTGAAAACCGAGAAGTTTTAACAGTTACGCATATGGTATCACAAGAGAAAATAACACGGCAAAAACTCCTAACATAATCTTTGCCTCACTCGACTTAAATACGGAATATTCCTTTGAATATTTCCATTGTATGTGTTTTGTTATCTTCCTCTGAAAAATTGAATACACCAGAGAAAGTACCGCAAGAAAAACCGAAAAAATGCAAAACAGAAGCGAATGCGTTTGTACCAAAAGTATTCTGACAACCACAAAAATCAAGCAGAGCGTCGAGAACCAACTTTGCTTTATTAAGTGCCCAATATAGTATTTATTATAAATATACTTTTCGCTATCACTATTAACAATCGGTTCATAGGTTATCGTAGTATAACAAAAAGGACATTCGTTATCTGCGTCTACTATCATTTTGCAATTTGGACATTTTTTCATCTCATCACCGCCTTGAGTGTATTATAACATAAAAGCGGTAAAGGGGCAATCGTTATTCGTTATTCATCAGCCACAGGTGGCCTCATTCTTCATTATTCGTTTGAAAATCCGTTTCCTGTTAATGAATACTACAAACAAAAAAATCCGTCCACTTTCGTGAACGGATTTTCGTTTGTCATTCGTGTCCGAAAAAGAACTAGGCAAAAACCGAGGATTTTTCAATTTTTACTCTTTAAGCCACATCCTATTGGCTTTAGAAACATTTTATTCTCACCCACAAGAAGTTTTTATGAAATTTCACATAACCATTGTACTACGGTTCTCATTGCCACCACAACTCATTATAACATAGTTCCGGTGGTGTATTATGCCAACCAACCGAATAGGCAGTTAGATCTCCTACAGAGTATGTTAATATAGATAAATCCGGTGAAAGCAGCATTATATCATTATAATAAAATTGTGTCGCTAATACCTCTCTGCTAAATGTTGTATACATATCTTCTGCACCAAAGAGATGTAATATTTCATGCGCAACTGTTGATGCCCTGTCTTTTGGAACTGCTTCACCCAAATATCTTCTAAAGATAACGGCATGCTCAGCATAAGCTGCATATCCGATAGAATTGCTATGTCGTGCATATGAGATACCATCTTTATTTAGCAGATTCAAAAAAATCAAATCATTTTCTCCCTGTTGATTTTTATAATAAGAATATATATCCCAGTTATTCTCAAACCCTAATTTTTGTGCAGCTTGGTCTAATACGTCCTTTGAAGAACCGCCCACGTTTAAATTTTTATTCACCGTGCCCTCATATTTTAAAGACTTGTTTGTATTATATTTTGATAAGCTTTCAATTTTGAATTTCAGGTTGTTGTTGTGTTTTTTTGCTTCTTCTTCAAGAAAAGCTAACGCCGGTTTAATGGCTGTTTGAGTAAAATCATCAATTTCTTGTTTTTCCCAATGACTCTCATTATCATCAATAAATAATATAACAACCAGAACATCACCCGAAAGTTTTTTATTGTTTCCCAACCCAAAATTAGGTCTTAATTCTTCTTGTGTCATATCTGTTATTCCGGGCAAAATTTGATACGATTCTGAACTGTTTGTTTCGGTAGTATTTGACGATGACACATCACTGTCGATGTTGGGCTTTTGTGTACTGCTGTCAAAAGGCGTTTCATTTAATGATACTGAATTTGATGATGAATCGCTGTTCGTCTTGCTATGTGTTTCTGTATTACTTGACGTTACCGTATCAGTTGACGTTACCGTATCAGTTGACGTTACCGTATCGCTTGACGTTACCGTATCGCTTGACGTTACTGTATCGCTTGACGTTACCGTATCGCTTGTCGCTTCCGTATCGCTTGTCGGCTTTTCCTCAATACTACAAGCAGAAAAACTGAACGCAAGAACTGCAGCCAACAATAAACATACCAATTTTTTCATATCGATCACCGCCTTAGGTGTATTATAGCATAAAAGCGGCAGAGGGCGCAATAATTATTCATTATTCATCAGCGAAGCGACTTCACTATTCATTATTCATTCGAAAATCCGTTCTTCTTTAATGAATAATGAATGATGAAAAATGAATAGTGAATAATACAAACAAAAAATCCGTCCACTTTCGTGAACGGATTTTCGTTTGTCATTCGTGTCCGAAAAAGAACTGGGTGAAAACCGAGAATTTTCTTTGATTATCCAAGAAAACTAACAATCATAATTACAACAATATAACAAAATAAAGCTATAGAAACAAAGTTTAGCACTTTATAAATATTCTGCCAAACTCCTGATTTACTTTTTAGAAGTTGTCCTAAGAAGAAAAGACTAGCAACTAACGGGAAAAATACAATAGAAGCTAAAATCCCTTGCATCGAAGAAGTAAACTCAACAATAGGAATAACACCATTTTGTATCAAAGCACTCGCTACAAAAAAGCATACTAAAAACAAAGCAAAAACACTTAAAAAGATTATAAAAAACAACTTACTTTTTTTCACACTATCACCGCCTATGAGTGTATTATAGCATAAACGGTGCAAAGCCGCAATACTTCTTCACTATTCACTATTACTTATTACTTCCCAAAAATCCTGTCCACAAATCATTTAGTGAAAAGTGAAGAGCGAAAAGGTAATAAATAAAAATCCCGAATGCTTTCGCATTCGGGATTTTTGTCTCTCGTGTCCGAAAAAGAACTGGAAGAAAACCGAGGATTTCTTTAAACTAAAAATATATGATACCAATAAGGCCAAATATAATCATCTGCCGACCCAGCACCTGACCACAAAATGCTATCTACCATATCAGTATGCTGCCAACCGTTAGGTGTTTTACTGAAAACCATCTCTCCGCCCACTTTATATTCTCCATCCGTCCATTTTCCTAGTGTGTTTACAAAATAGATCACAATTTCTTCCTCCGAATAGGAAGTGATTCTATACCAGTCAAACTCAGAAAGCGGTTCTTCGGTTTCAGCAAATTTTATGCTGTTAAATTGATCTTTATAAATTGCCGTAACCAAACAGTCTTTTACCAATGCGCCACACCAAAACAAAAGAGGAATAACAAAGGCACAAAGGCATATCCATATCACAACTTTTTTGGTTTTATTTTTCATATTATCACCGACCTTGGGTTGAGTATAGCATAAAAGTGGTTGCGGTGCAATAATTATTCATTATTCATCAGCGAAGCGACTTCATTTTTCATTATTCATTCGAAAATCCGTTCTGTTAATGAATAATGAATTATGAAAAATGAATAGTGAATAATACAAACAAAAAATCCGTCCACTTTCGTGAACGGATTTTCGTTTGGAGCTGCTAACCAGATTTGAACTGGTGACCTCATCCTTACCAAGGATGCGCTCTACCGACTGAGCTATAGCAGCAAATGGCGACCCGGAACGGGCTCGAACCGTCGACCTCTAGCGTGACAGGCTAGCGTTCTAACCAGCTGAACTACCGGGCCATCCCCGTGCAGCGGAATCGCTTGCCCGCGTGCAACGTCCTTAATTATACGAAACAAAACACCATTTGTCAAGTTCCTTTTTTGATTTTTTTCGCCGTAATAAATCAAAAACAAAAACCGATACAAAAAACGACCCTTTCGGGTCGTTTTTCCGCTTTATATCGCACGCAGATTACTGAAATGAATCGAAAGATCGGTGTCCGGGATCTGCAAAGAAAGCAACGTTCCTGTTTCGGGTTCACAGGTGAGCTGATATTCATACTGTCCCACCCGGCCGGACACCTGCGCGCCGGCGGCGGTAAGGGTACTCTCCCCCGGGCTGCAAAACGCCGCATCCAACGTATCCAGCAACAACTGTCCGAAGCCGGACGGCGGCAAGGCGGAATCCACCGTAAAATGAAGCATGCCGAGTGACACCCGCTTCGTCTCCCCGTCCCAGGTGAGGGTCATCCCATTCAGCGCATCGGGAGCGGTGAGCGACACCTTCAGCATCCCGGCCGAAGCACGCTCCAAACTCCCGGCAAATTCCAGTTCCCGGTAGGTAGCGGTAAAATCGCAGGTGAAATTCACCGTTTTGGGCGGTTCGGCGGATTTTGACGAACCGCAACCGGCTGTTCCGATCAACAAAATACACAAAAGAAGTGCCGTGCATTTTCGCATCAACAAGAACCTCAATTCTGTTCCAAACTCAGAAACAGACCTCCCAGCTCCGCAATCATATCCGACGGCAACATACTATGCTGGGACAACCGCTCGGCGGCGCGGTCCCCGGCCAGCCCGTGCAGATACACCCCGGCGATCGCCGCCTTATCGGGAGAGATCCCTTGAGCAAGCAGTGAACCGATCATCCCGGACAGCACGTCTCCGCTCCCGCCGGTCGCCATACCGGGATTGCCAGTAGGATTTTCCCGAAGGGTGTGTGGGGTGGCAACCAGGGTGCGGTGTCCTTTAAGCACCAGGGTCACCCCGAAACGTCTGGCAAAAGAGCCGGCAACTCCGGCTCGGTCGGCTTGCACCGCCACCGTGTCGGTACCGACAAGCCGCGCCATTTCGCCCGGATGCGGGGTGAGTACACAAGGAGCGTTGGTCGTTTCCAACATATCTATATGCTGTGCCAGCGCATTTAGACCATCCGCATCCATAAGCACCGGGCAATTCGCCGCTTTGAGCAAAGCACCGACCAACCGACGGACACTCTCTCCCCGACCGAGACCGGGACCGATCACCAGAGCGGTTTTCCCGTTCAGCGCCCGACGAAGGGTGGACAGTGCCGCCATAGAGAGAACCCCCTCTTCGGTTTCCGGCAACGGCAGAAACACCGCTTCCGGAACCGCACCGGCGACCAGCGGATAGATCGATTTCGGCAACGCGACGGTCAGCAAACCAACCCCACATCGCAGAGCGGCTCTCGCCGCCAGTATCGCCGCTCCCGCCATACCGTAACTACCGCAGATCATCATAAGATGACCGAAACTCCCCTTATGAGTGTCCGGCAGCCGGGACGGGAAACAGCATTTGACCTCCTGCCAGGTAATCGGGTCGATCGACAGTATCGCCTCCACGTCCTCCGGCAGAATGCCGATATCCAGCACCTTAATTTCCCCACACGCCGCTATCCCGTCGGGGGACACCAGCGCCGGTTTCAAGGCGGTAAAGGTAAGGGTCATTTCGGCGGGGAAAGTATGACTGTCTTTGGCACCGGTATCGCACGCAAGACCGCTCGGAATATCGATCGCAAAGGTGCGGTGTTCCCCGGGGCGAACCAGCGAAAAAAGGTGCGCGACCGGTTGCGGTAACAGTCCGTGAAAACCGATACCGTATACCGCATCCACCACCACGGCGGCATTCGTCACCGCCGCGGCCGCCCGGTAGGGTTCCGCATCAAAGCGGATAACCGGGATATCCCCCAGGCGAGCAAACGCCTCCCGGGCAATAGCGGTATCCGGCTCCCCTTGCGGGAGGATCACCGTCACCGGGTAGCCGTTTTCACTCAGTTTCCGGGCGATCACAAACCCGTCCCCGCCGTTATTCCCTGTTCCGCAAAGAATCACCGTATCTCGCGGTGTCCCCACCGCCCGGCGGATCGCATGAGCGGCGGCGGTACCGGCATTTTCCATTAACCGTTGAGCCGAAAGCCCGCCGGCAATCGCCCGGGCTTCAATCTGCCGCATTTCCAGTTTGGTGGCTGTACGCATAAACCATTCCCTCCCCTTACAAACAAAAAAACGGCGCCTATTAAAAGCCGCCGTTTTTCTGTGCTTTTTCCAGTTCGATCTGCTTCAAACGCGGCAAGGAGGCGAAAAACGCCTGTTGAACCCGCTCGTCGGGATGAAACACCACCAGGGTGCTTCCGTATTTCTTACTGCGATAGGTGAAGTAGAAGTTCCCCTGCATATTCATTTCGGGGGCGGCCATTAAGGTATGATCAAACTTACGACCGATCAGTTTTTCGGCGTTCAAAGGACCGTATTCGTCCACCTTGCCGCAGGTGACCGAGGCAAGATGTTTCCGACGGCGGCGAGCCACAATGCAGTCAATGTCCATTTCCCCGTTGGTAATGCTATATTCGAACTCACGGTTGCGGCCGGTGATCACCCACCAGGCGCCCCACAAGATCAGTACAACGGTCGGCATCAGCCACAAGGCATATTTGATAATGACAAAGGACAACAGTAGCGCCCCGGCCGCCGTTGCCGCCATAATCAAAAAGTCGATCGGCTGTTTTTTCTTCTGTACGATCTGTTCCACAAAGGTATCCATTCGGTTTTCCTCTCCTTTTGGTTCGGTTCTCCTTCAGTTTACCACATATTTCAAGAAACGGCAAGTCCGGTTACAAAAAAGTTACAAATGAACCGGCGGATTTCCCTCGTAAAATCTGCAGAACCCGAAATGTGTGCAGAAGTTTAAAGGATTTAAACACCTTAAAAGAGAGCGGCACCGCGCAGAAAAACGGCAGAACCCCCAAAATATCCAGTATCGGTTCCAGCGCAAACGGATACCACAAAAACGACCGAAAACCCTGGCGAAAATGCAGATCGGCGGTAAAAAAATGCAACAGATAATCCGCCAAAAACAACCAAACAGTCCCCGCCTCCAGCAGAGAGGAGACCCGATCGGTCGGGTGATAAAGAATGAAAAAAAGATTGAAAAGAATGGAAAGAGCCAAAGCACTATGATAAAAAACGGCAAGCTTATCCCCGGCCCCCCTCGGTTCCAGCAAACGATACAACCGTTTCCGCATGCCCTCTTCGCCCCCTTTTTTTCTTTATGATGGGACAAATGACAGAAAAAATACAGCGCCCATCAAAGGGCGCTGTAAAAGCCGTTATGGATTAATGACCGGAACCGGTTCAGAGGTGGGACCGTGGATCACCAGAATATCTTCTCCGTCGTTCAGTGCGGGAACGAACTCCGCACGGTCGATGCAGGTCATTCGCGGATCGATTTTCTCGGCACTATGATGACAATGGTATACACAAACCAGCTGTTTGCCGTCCTTGGAGGTGGTAAAGCTATGGTGTCCGGTGCCGTACACCCGATCAGAGCGGCAAAGGATCGGATTTCCTTCATATTTTTTATATTCCCCGAGCGGATGATCGGATACCGCATAACCGACCGCATAATCCACGTTGCGATAATCATTAGCGGAATAGGATAAATAATACTTATCCTTGTGTTTGAGTAAGAAGGGGCCTTCCGCCGTCATCTGATTCTCAACGGTGTGCTCCCACGGGAATTCACCGGGGCTAAGCAACAGAGTGTCGGTGCTTTCGTCAACCGAGTTCATATCAGGGTTCATCTTCACCCCGGCGATGCGGTTCGTTTTTCGGCAGCGGTAGATGAGATACACCGTATCGTCATCATCCACGAAGAAATGACCGTCGATCGCATTTTTCTCAAAAATCCATTTTTTCTCCTGCTGAACAAAGGGGCCAAGCGGACTATCCGACACCGCCACCCCCAAATGGATATTAACGGTGTAAATCATATAAAATTTGCCGTGGTAATGAATGACTTCCGGTGCCCAGAAGCCGAAAATTCGGCCGTTTTCCTCTTTGATCTCGCCTTTCACGTCCCCGAGTTTCAGGCAAAAGCCGCAGTCTTCCCAAAAAACCAGATCGTCCGACCGAAACACCTTATACCCTTCCGTAAGAGCGTTGGTGGCATAGAGGTAATAGGTGCCGTCGTACAACAGGATATACGGGTCAGCACCCGCGCAAACGGGGTTTTGGTAGGTCTTGTTCACAAAAGCCCCTCCCTGAACGCAAGATAAATCAACTGTTAGGATCGGACCGAGGCAATCAAAGGTTTTCCGTCACGGTCGAGCAACACGGTCATTCCGCCGGCATACCCGGACTGTCGGCACAGATACTGAACCCCGGTTTCTTTATCAACCCAGATCTCAACAGTGCCCATACCCTGCGTGTATACCTTTTCAAAGCGTTTTTCTTTCGCCATATCCATTAACCTCCGTCAAACTCTTCGTTATCTAAGTTCATTATAGCAAAAAGCAATTACTTTTCAACTTAAAATGAAGATTTTGCAAAAATCTTTTAGCTGAATTTAGTGAAAAGTGAAGAGTGAAGAGTGAAAAAGTAAAAATCCCGCGCTGATGCGCGGGATTTTTGGCTGGGATGGCTGGAATCGTAACCGCTCGATATTCGCCGCTTACGCGCCGAAATCGGCAAATTCCTTAAGGGAATTTGCGGTGCCGCTCCTCATCCAAACCTTCCAGCCAACACAAAAGGCACCCCAAAGGGTGCCTTTTGTGTTGGCTGGGATGGCTGGAATCGAACCAGCACGGGCAGAGTCAAAGTCTGCTGTCCTACCACTAGACTACACCCCAATATATTCCATATAATCAGAAACAGACCTGTCTTACGACGCGAAGGCAGATCTGTTTTTTGTAAAGTGGGGTGGAAGATGGGACTCGAACCCACGGTCTCCAGAGCCACAATCTGGCGCTTTAACCAACTAAGCTACGTCCACCAGATATCGCAAAAATGGCACGCCAGAAGGGACTCGAACC
>JAFSAC010000046.1 GCA_017442265.1 Clostridia bacterium
CATTACAATCAAAAACCTATTATTTATGCCACAGAAAAGTCTTATGAGCTGTATTTATCCAACGATTATAAAGAATACGATATTTGGATTAGAAATGTTATTTCAAAACCCGAATTGCCTGACAATAGAACGTGGACATTTTGGCAATATACAAATCGCGAAAGGCTCAAAGGGTATAACGGAAAAGAAAAATACATTGATGTAAATGTTTTTAACGGAAGGCCTCAGGAATTTTCTGCATACTTAGAAAACAAGGCTTATAAAACTACTGCTAATGAAGGAGAAAACCCATAATTATTTGTTTCTTAAAATATCTTTTTTGTGGCCCATATACAAGCCAACAGGCGGCACCCGAAAGGGTGCCGCCTGTTGGCTTTATGTAGGTAGTGGGCGAAGACACACACCCGTTTCCCCGGTTTCGCCTTTAGGCGAAATGCCGGTTGTTTAAACCGGTAAGGGGAAACGATAGGGATTTAAGCCGCTTTGCGGCTTAATATCCAGGGTTCAAGTCCCACCATTCAAGGCGGGAGTTTTGTTGGGTGCCGCCTGTTGGCTTTATGTAGGTAGTGAGCGACAAGGCGGTTTAAGTCCCAATATATAAAAAATCACCCCTTATCCTCGGATAAGGGGTGATTTTTATTTTCAATTATTCTTGCCCAACATACTGCCGGTCCCGGTAAATCGCGATGAGTTTTTGCTCATAAGCGACCTCTTCGTATCGGTCGGGATAGGTGCGGTAGTAGTTTGCCAGTTGTTCTGCCTTTTCCTCCGCACCGGCACGCAGATCAATGACCACGTATTCTGCCGGGGTATCGGTCGAAAGATCGTACACAAATTCCCGATCGGTGAGATGCGGCAGATAAAACCCGTGAGCACTGACCGACACCTCCTCCGGGACCTTTTCGAGCTGTTCGGTGATCGTCTCATAGGTTTCTTTCTTTTCGAAGTAGTGGGTCACGGTGTTAAACGACCCGGATAATTGTGATACTGCGATCAAGAGGGTGAATGCTGCAATCATCGGTAGCATAAATCTTCTCCGCTTAGCGGATAATTCCCGCACGTTTAGCAGGGTGAGATAGAAAAGCAGGGCGGTACTGCCGAACACGTATTGGAAGAAGATCGAATACTGGTACTGCCAATCCGGCATGAGGTTTACGAGTAGCATCGGGATTAGTAGGGTGAGCCGGGATAACTTTTTCCCGCAGAAGGGTAAAAATCCGAGCGGCAACAGCATTTGCAATAAAAACTTGATCTTATCCTCCTGGAATACCTCAAACAACAGAAGTCCGGGGTTGATAAACACCGTTTTGAGCACCGACAGCATCCCGGTGCTATCTCCGATGAGATACGCACCAAAGCGGGAAGCGCTCATTTCTCCGTCCCCAAACACCGAGAGTAGGGCGGTTGCCGCAAAAAACCACGCAATTGCGGCCAGAAGAAGCGGGATTCCCCGCTTATACTGCTTGCGCCCACACACCATATATAACGCCACAGCCGCTACGTAAATGGCGGCATCCTCTTTCACCAGTAAGGTGAGGACCGCAAATCCCCACATAGGCAGACACTTTTCCTTTTCAAAGAAATATAGCATCCAGAAAAGGAGCGGGGTTAAAAAGCAGTTTTCGTGTACGTCGTAGAACTGGCCGCCGGATAAGGCCGGGAAGGCGCAGAAGCAGACGCAGAGAATGAGAATCGCTTTGGGGGATAACCCCATTTTTTTAGCGAGTAGATACAGCGGAATGACCGCGCTGGCGAGGATCAGCGATTGTAAAACCTGTAAAGTGACCGGCGAGGGGAAGAGCGCATAGAAGGGGAGCATCAGATACCAGATCGGGGAAATATGCACCGCGAAATGGGATAAAAGCCCCTCCCGCTCACAGGTGGTGAGCGGTAAGCCGGTGGTTTTCATATAATGGAACATTTGCGAAAAGATTCCGAGATCGAAGGTGGAACTGCTGTAGCTGAGATACCGGCACACGGTCACCGAGGCGGAAAATCCGATGAAAAGAAGGGCGGCGACCGCGATTACAATTTTGACCGTTTTGTCGGAAACGGTAAGCGTTTGCAGTCCCAATCGATCCTTTTGCAGGGCGTATACCCCGATGAACAGTAAAACCAGAGAAAGACACAGCGCAAAGTATAAATACGGCTCGGCATCCACCAGGGTGAGACAGTAGAGAAGGGAAGCCCCCGCCATAAGCCGGGTTTCGTTCACGGCGGAATCCCGGAGGATGCTTGCTACCGTCATCACCGCCACCACAGCGATCAGCACCGCAATAAACCGCCAGAGCGACAGGTAGTGAAAAAACGATTCGGTTAAAAACCCGTAAGGGTTTAGTAAGGTCTCCACCGTCGCGGCCAGACACCACCCGGTAAAAAACCGCAGAAAGATCCTGTCTAAATGCAGTGACCGCTGGGTAAATTTCATAAAGCACTCCTTTCACCCCGTCTCCTATAACTGCGTATTGTGATAGGAGGGGGGATCTGCTATGCGACTGAAATGGCGACGGCGACCGTTTGATCGAACCCGTCGGATAAAGATAAGCGTGTGGATTACGGTACTTATTTTGTTGCTCGGTTTGGGAATTCTATTGGATCGGCAGATTATGCCGATCGTTTTACAGTATAGTAAGACCAAAGCCGAGACCCGCATCACCCGGGAGATCAACGAAGCGGTGACCGAGGTGCTCTCGGAACTACAGCCGGAATATGATCAGCTTGTGACCCTCACCCGGGACGGAGAGGAAAACGTCACCTCGATCGAAACCGATATGCGGCGGTTAAACCAGGTGAAAGCGCGGGTGAGCACCGAGATCGCCGAGCGGATCGGCAATAAAGAAAAACTGACCATTCGCATTCCGTTTGGCACCCTATTCGGCGGTGACCTGTTCGCCGGTCGAGGGCCGATGATTTCGATTCCGGTCAGCGTGTCCGGCAGTGTCATCACCAATATTGTCAGCCACTTTGAAGCGGCGGGGGTCAACCAGACCTTTCATCGGATCGAAATGGAGATTTACACCAACGTGTTTATCGCCGTTCCGACCGCCCCGACCTCGGTGAAAATGGATACAAACTTTATTATAGCAGAAAGTGTTCTGTTAGGCAAGGTACCTGATTCTTATACCAGTGTAACCGGGGATGACCGCTCAGCGCAAGAAAAAATTTATGATTTCAGTGATGAATTTTAAAAGATACTGGAAAAATGGGGGAAAGTTTGTTATACTGGTATTATGATGAAAAAGGTGGTGATCGGGGTGGATTTTGAACAGGCAAAAGCGCGGGTACACGCCCTGCGGGAGGAGATCGATTATCATAGTCGGCGGTATTATGATGAGGATGCTCCCGAGATCGAGGACGATGCCTTTGATGCGCTCACCCGGGAACTGCGGGTACTGGAAGAAAAATACCCGGCACTCATCACCCCCGATTCTTACACCCAACGGGTACACGGGGAGATTTCCTCTCTGTTCACCCCGGTGACCCATGTGGTTCCGCTTGCCAGTCTTCAGGACGTTTTTTCAATCGAAGAGGTGCGGGAATTTGACCGCCGGGTGCGGGAAACGGTACCGCATCCGACTTACGTTGTCGAACCGAAGATCGACGGTCTTTCGGTGTCGATCGAATACCGGGACGGCCGTTTTTACCGTGGGGCGACTCGTGGCGACGGATTTACGGGAGAGGACGTGTCGGCAAACCTCCGCGGAATCGCCTCCTTGCCGATGACCCTGACCGAACCGATCCCCCGCCTTATCGTGCGCGGGGAGGTGTATATGCCCCGTCAGCAGTTTGCGGCACTGGTGGAACAGCAACAGCAAAACGGCGAAAAAACCTTCAAAAATCCCCGCAACGCGGCGGCCGGCTCTCTTCGTCAGAAGGACCCTGAAATGGCCAAAGCACGGGGATTGGACCTGTTTGTATTCAATCTCCAATTGATCGAAGGGGAAGAGATCACCGGGCACGCCCAGTCGCTGAAACGCTTAAAACAACTCGGTTTTCCGATGATTCCGTTTTACACCGAAACGGAGGATATCGAACAGGCGATCGCCGAAATTGAGCGGATCGGTGAAAATCGCCGGGGACTGGCGTTTGATATTGACGGCGCGGTATTAAAGGTGGATGCCTTTACAGACCGTGAACAGTTAGGGGAAACGTCGAAATTCCCCAAATGGGCGGTGGCGTTTAAATATCCGCCGGAGGAAAAGGAAACTACCCTTTTAGACGTGACGGTGGCGGTCGGTCGCACCGGGGTGCTTACCCCGACCGGCATTTTTGAGCCGGTGACCTTAGCGGGAACGACGGTCAGTCGGGCGACCCTCCATAACGAAGATTTTATCTGTGAAAAACAACTCGGCATCGGTGATCGGGTGGTGCTCCGCAAAGCGGGGGATATCATCCCGGAGGTGGTTCGGGTGGTATCGCATCAGCCGGACACCCCGGTGTTCCGGATGCCGCGCACCTGTCCGTCCTGCGGTTCTCCGGTGTTCCGGGAAGAAGGGGAAGCGGCGCTTCGCTGTGAAAACCCCGCTTGCCCGGCGCAGATTTTACGGCATCTGATTCATTTTTGTTCCCGGGATGCCATGGATATGGAGGGACTGGGTCCCGCCGTACTGGAACAGCTTATTGAAGCGGGACTTATCACCACCGCTGATGATCTCTACACCCTTGATTTTGAAGCGGTGGCGGCGCTGGAGGGGCTCGGCGAAAAGTCGGCGGAAAACTTCCGCCGGGCGATCGATAAATCCCGTGAGAACGATCTTTACCGGGTGATTTATGCCCTCGGCATCCGGCATATCGGGGAGCGGGCGGCGAAGCTCCTTTCCTCCCATTTCGGTAGTATGGATGCACTGATGCAGGCGGATGAAGCCGCCTTGTGCGGGATCGACGGCTTTGGCGCCGTTATGGCGAAAAGCGTTTTGGAGTTTTTCTCCCTGCCGCAATCCCGGGAGCTGGTGCAAAAGCTGCGGGATTTCGGGGTGAATATGACCGCCACGAATCTCCCGACCGGCGAGAAATTTGCGGGACTTACCTTCGTTTTGACCGGGAAACTCCCGACCCTCACCCGGGAGGAGGCAAGCGCCCTCATTGAACAAAACGGCGGCAAAACCGCCTCCTCGGTGTCTAAAAAAACCTCCATTGTACTGGCGGGCGAGGATGCCGGCAGTAAGCTGACAAAAGCGCAGACTCTCGGTGTACGCATCATCGATGAAGCCACCTTCCTTGAGATGCTCTCTTAACCGATTTTTTATTACCGGCGTGACGGTTGTCACGCCGGTTTTTTTATGTTCTAAACGGTTGGACACGCTCATAAGTTTAGACAGAAAGGGGAGGACAGGCGTGGGAGATTTTGAAAGAGCGGTCGATTTTTTACCCGACCGACTGCAAGAGCGACTGCGGCGGGTATCCCTTTCGGACCGATGCCGGGTGCAGGAGATCCGCCTGCGAAAAGACGGTCTTTTATCTCTGTCCTTCCCCGAAGGGGAACGTACCCCGGACGGGTGGGGTCGGTTGTTCGATAAACCGGACGAGCGGTCGCTTTCTTGTACCGGCGAGGAATTGGAGAAAACCTTTTTGCGGCTGTGCGATTATTCGGTTCATAGTCACGAACAGGAGCTCTCGGAAGGGTTTGTCACCGCCCCCTGCGGTATTCGCGCCGGGGTAGCCGGTACCGCCGTGCGGCAAAACGGCCGGGTGATAGCGGTGCGGGATATCCGCTCGCTGTGTATCCGGGTGGCGGGCCGTCACGACGGCTGCGCCGATCGGTTGCGCCCGCTGTTTTCATCCGGCACCGTGCCGTCCTTGCTCATTTTGGGAGAACCCTCCGCCGGAAAAACCAGTTTTTTGCGGGATATTGCCCGCCAACTGTCCGACGGTTCATTTGGCCGTCGGTTTCGGGTGACGGTGGTGGATGAACGGGGAGAGATTGCCGGGGTCGGGGGACTTTCCAACTGCGACGTGCTGACCGGTTGTTTAAAACCGCAAGGCATCCTGCAGGCGGTACGGACGTTGGCGCCTGACGTGATTTTATTGGATGAACTGGGCACTCTCGACGAGGTGGAAGCGATCACCGAAAATCTCAACGCCGGTGTCCCGGCAATCGCCACCGCCCACGCGCGGGATATGGCGGAATGTCAAAAAAGAGAAGCAATCCGGTTGGCACTCAGCCGACGGGTGTTTGATAAACTGGTGTTTTTGTCCGGGCGAAGCGCACCGGGCAGTATCCGGGAAATCAGGGAGGGGGATACCCTTGAAATTGTTCGGGGCGATTGGGCTGACCGGGGCGGGACTGCTGATCGGTTGGTTGATGACCGGGCGGCTTCACCGGCGCCTGAAAGCGCTGGAAGGTTTACTCGGTTGGCTGAATGAGTACGATAGCCGGCTTTCGTATACCTTGCCGCCCCTTCGGGATTTTCTCCGGGATAGCGTGGACGATCCGGCCTATCGGGACCTTGGCTTCTTGAGAAACACCGCCTCCCTCTTGCAAGAACGGGATTTCGGAGAAGCGTGGGCGGCTTCGGTGGAACGGTACGCCGGGGAGGACGGGTTTGATACCACCGATCGGAAACACCTGTTAGCCCTTGGCTCTCGGCTGGGTGTCAGCGATGCCGGGAGCCAACGTAAGATATTAAGGGAAGAGATTGCCCGCCTGTCCGAACGGCGGGAAGAACTGCTCCAAAAGAGGTGTAAAGCCAATCGGCTTTACACACTTCTCGGCGGCTCCGGGGGGCTGGCGGTGGCGGTTTTGATGATGTAGAAAGGGGATGAGCCGGTGGAGGTAGACCTCATTTTTAAGATTGCCGCCATTGGCATTATCGTGGCGGTGCTCAATCAGGTGCTCATTCGCTCCGGGCGGGAGGAACAGGCGATGCTCACCACCCTGGCAGGGTTGATCGTGGTGCTGACCATTATCGTTTCGGAGATCAGCGAACTCTTTTCCACCGTAAAATCGGTGTTTGGACTGTGATATGGAGCTGACCGGGATTTTGTCGCTGCTATTGATCGCGGCTTTTTTGACGGTATTGCTTCGTCAGTACCGCCCGGAACTGGCGCTCTCTGTTGGGGTGGTGGCGGGGGTGCTGCTCCTTTTGGCGGTATTGCGGGCGCTGACCCCCTCCTTGTCCTCGCTGCAGGAGATGCTTCAAGCGGCGGCTCTGCCGACCGAATATATCGCCACCTTGTTTAAGGCGCTGGGAATTTGTCTTATCACCCAGTTTTCGGCGGATGCCTGCCGGGATGCGGGAGAAACGGCACTTGCCGCCAAAGCGGAATTTGCCGGTAAGGTGGCGCTTTTGGTTTTGTCATTGCCGCTTTTCGAGGAGATCACGTCGCTCGCCTTGAAACTGATGCAGGGGTGAGGAAATGAAAAAATGCGGATTGTTTTTGATGCTGTTACTCTTTTTCACCTTTCCGGTGTCGGCGGAGGACACCGCCTCTTTATATGAACAACAACTGGAGGTCGCCGGCGTAGACGAGCTTTGGAATGATCTTTCGGAGGACACCCGGGAGCTGTATCGTCAGATCGGGGTGGATAGTGTATCCGATCTGGGGGATCTGACCGTTCAGCCGAAAACTTTATTGTCCTCCCTTGCGGATACGGTGGCCGATGAGAGCCGTCAGCCGTTGATGATTGCCGGGGTGTTGCTCGCGGCGGTGGTTCTGTGCGCCTATCTCTCCGGTACCCGGGATACCGTATCCTCTCCCGGGCTTACCACCGTTTACAATCAGGTCAGTATTCTGGCGGTGTGTGCCGTGTTGCTGATGCCTTTTGCCGATCTCATCGGGAAGGTGCAGGAGGCGCTGTCCGGAACGGCGGTGTTTCTCGGGAGTTTCACCCCGGTATACATAGCGATACTTGCCGCCAGCGGTCAACTGCAGACCGCCCTGTCTTACCAATCGGTTTTGTTATTATTCGCGCAACTGCTCACCTTTTTCAGCGATAAGGTGATGATGCCGATGTTGCTGTGCGCCTTGGCGCTGGGGGTGGTGTCTGCCGTATCGGACACCGGCAACCTCGGGAAACTCGGCGGCCGACTGCTCAAAGCATCAAGCTGGGGACTCGGGGTTTTATCGGCGGTATTTACAGCGCTTTTGTCGGTGAATACCCTGCTGGGAAGCGCCAAAGATACCCTCGGCAACCGGATGATGAAGCTTTCCATTTCCAGTTTTGTGCCGGTGGTGGGCAACGCGGTGAGCGAAGCGTATCTCACGGTGCGAAGCTGTCTTACCCTGGTGAAAAGCACCGTGGGGGTGTTTGGAATTTTGACGGCGGGTATGCTGCTCAGCCCGGCGATCATCAGCTGTATCGCCTGGCTCATTTCTTTGTGGCTGTCCTCGTTGGCGGCGGAGGCGTTTAACCAGACGGAAATTGCCGCTTTTCTCAAAACGGTGACCGGGGTCATAAAAGCGATGCTCGCGATGTTGTCCCTCTCAGCGGTGTTTATGATCATCACCACCACCGTGGTTTCGTTGGCGGGGAGGGGGAGCGTATGAACGGGTTGATCGGCTGGGCGGGTGCGGTGTGTATGGCGGCGGCGGGGATCACCGCTTTGCATATGCTGGTCGGAAAAGAGGGAACAGGACGGGTATTCCGCCTGCTCACCGCCGCCTTTTTTCTGCTCACCGTTTTTTCGCCGATCTTGACCGGGAAAAGGGATATTTCTTCCTTGCTGGACGCCGATTTTCAACCGGTAACGCCGTCTCCCCTGATTGATAAAAACCGGGATCAGCTGGAGCAGGCGACCGAGGAGATTTTACTCCAAACGGTGAACACCACCTTTCATAATTACGACCTCAACGCTCAAAAGGTGGACGTGAAGATGGATAATTCGGATGACGGGAGCATATCTATTACCAGCATTACCGTGTATCTGGATAAAGCGGATTCCCTACAGCGTGTCTGGGCCAAGCAGATAGCGGAGCAGCGGTTGGGCACCGAGGTCATCATTGCCATGGAGGACTGACGGATATGGAATGGCCGAACATCGGAAAATGGCTGCAAAGCGGGAAAGGGATCAAGGTGGCGGTAGCGCTGGGGGCGATCGGTATGGTGTTGATTTTGGTATCCGAATGGTTGCCGTCGGGAAAGGGAAAGACCGACACGCTGGCGGTCAAAACCACCGAACAGTACCGCACCGAAACCGAACGGCATCTGACCGAATTGCTTTCGCATATGGAAGGGGTCGGGGACTGCCGTATTTTCGTCACCTTTGAAAGTGGGGTGGAGTACGTTTACGCCACCGAGCAGAAGGGAAACACCGACTATAGTGAGAATAAAAACGATAGCTCCGAGCAGGTGTCCCAAAAGGAAAACAGCGAAGAGAGTATCATTCTCATCGACGGCGATAACGGAAAAACGGGACTGCTTCGTACCGAGATCCAACCGCAGGTCAAAGGGGTGGTGGTGGTGTGCGAGGGCGGTGATAATGCACAGGTAGCGGAACGTGTTGTGTCGGCGATCACCACCGCACTTAATATTTCCTCCCGGCGGGTATGTGTCACAAAATAATCTTTTCAATACAAAAGGAGTAGACGGTTATGAAAAAAGTATTCTTCAAAAAGCAGGCGCTGATCCTGACCTTGGTGGCGGCACTCGGCATTGCGGTGTATCTCAACTATTATTTTTCCGACCGGGGCGTTTCGGTGGGCCAGAATAACGGCTCCGGCAACCTCGGGGAAGCGATCTTTGTGAACGACAGCGATGATGCCGAAACGAAGGACCCCTCCTCGGTGGAGGTGGCGGGTAAGGTGAGTTATTTTGAACAGGCGCGGAAAAACCGGGAAGAAGCCCGTGAAGAGGCGGTGGATCTCATCAAGGATATCGCCGCCGATCTGCAAGCGGACAGCTCAGCCGCCCAAAAGGTGATGGATCAAAGCGCGGCGCTGGTGCAGGCGATCGAGCGGGAAAGCAACATTGAAAGTTTGGTGAAAGCGAAAGGGTTTGAGGATTGTGTGGTGTATATCGCAGATAAAAATTGCACGGTGGTGGTGAAAGCGGAAGCGTTAACCCCGGCCCAAACCCTCCCGATTAGTGAGATTGTAACGGCGCAAGCGGGGGTTCCGGCAGAAAATATCAATATTTTAGCGGTAAATTCGTAAAAAAGTATTTTCATCTTCAAAAAAATGTGTTATACTGACATAAACATTGAGGTATAATATATTTTATCGTATAACAGGGAGGAATTCTCATGGACGAAAAAGCGTTCAAAAAAGCCGAGGGTAGCTGCATCATTTCCGAAGAAGTGATCGCCACCATTGCCTGCACCGCCGCGGTGGAGGTACCGGGGGTCGCTTCCATGGGTCAGCGCCCGGATATCCGCCGTATCATTGCCGGCGGTGTGAACAGCAAATCGGTCAAGGTGCTCAACAATGAGAGCGCCATGATTCTGGACGTGTACATTCAGATTCGTCAGAATCATCGTATTCCGGACGTGGCCGAGCAGGTACAGCACGACGTGAAGGTTGCGGTACAGTCGATGACCGGCAAGCCGGTGACCCGGGTGAACGTACACGTGGTCGGGCTGGCGCTGGATCCGGAAAAGAAATAAAATAGTCGCTGAAACCGGAGGCGGTATCGCTATCCGGTTTGCCGGCGAGCAAGAAACAAGCTCTTCGCACCGTGTGGAGGGCTTTCTTGCATCTTTCATACGCATTTTTTGTCAAAGAACATTGAAAACTGTGTGATAGGGTATAGGCCGT
Organism: Clostridia bacterium; assembly: GCA_017442265.1. Lineage (GTDB taxonomy): Bacteria > Bacillota > Clostridia > Oscillospirales > Acutalibacteraceae > URNF01. Next base: position 10,693 of record JAFSAC010000046.1, read on the forward strand.
TGCACAAGGAAAGGATGACGGGGATGACACGCCGTGAGGCACGGGAAGCAGCGTTTGCGCTGCTGTTTGAAAACACCTTCTCGGACGAGGGAATGGAAGCGGTCCTGCGGGACGCAGAGGAAGCACAGACGTTGCCGGAGGACGAGTTTGCTTTGTCGCTCGCAACCGGTGCCGCCGAAAAGCAGGAGGAGTTGGATCAAAAGATCGCCGCCGCTTCCGATCGCTGGAAAATGGACCGCATCTCGCGGGTGGCGCTGACGGTGATGCGTTTGGCGTTATACGAGGTGCTGTATTGTGACGAGATTCCGGTCAACGTATCGCTCAACGAAGCGGTGGAATTGACCAAGATATACGGCGGGGACGAGGAAGCTTCCTTTGTCAACGGCGTGCTCGGCGGGATCGTCCGCACCCTTTCGTGAACGGCTATCTCGGGCTGGACACCAGCAACTACACCACCTCTGTCGCTTTCAGTGAAGCGTCAACCGGGGCGGTGACCCAGCAAAAACAGTTGCTGCCGGTGAAATCCGGAGAGGTGGGCCTTCGTCAGAGTGATGCGGTGTTTCACCACGTGCGGCAGTTACCGGATATGGTGGAAGCGTTGTGTGGGGAGATGTCGGGTGATCTTATAGCGGTCGCCGCCTCCGACCGTCCGCAGGAGCGGGACGGTTCGTATATGCCCTGTTTTCTGGTTGGTGCCGGGTTGGCGCGGGAGCTGGGCGCTCTGTTGCGGATCCCGGTCCATTTTTTTACCCACCAGCAAGGACACGTGGCCGCCGCCTTGTATGGCGCGGATAAACTGGATTTGCGTCACGATCGGTTTTTGGCCTTTCACGTATCCGGCGGTACCACCGATGCGATCCTGGTTCGCCCGGATAAAGAAAAGGTGATCACCTGTGAGGTGGTTGCTTCTTCGCTCGACCTCAAAGCCGGACAGCTCATCGACCGCACCGGCCATATACTGGGGCTTAACTTCCCGGCCGGTCCCGCGCTGGAAAAATTGGCCGAAGGGGCCGATCCTTCCCGCTTGCCGCCGGTGCGCCCCTCTATGGACGGGGTGAATTGTCATCTCTCCGGGGTGGAAAACCAGTGCCGGAGGATGCTTAAGGACGGATATTCCCCGGAAGAGATCGCTCTGTTTTGTTTGAAAAGCGTACAAGCGGCGCTGTTTTCGATGACCGAAGCGCTGTTAAAACAATATGGAAACTTACCGCTGGTGTATGCCGGCGGTGTGATGTCCAACTCGTTGCTCAAAACGGCTTTGGGCGATGCTTTTGGCGGTAGCTTTGCCCCGCCGGCTTTATCGGCGGATAACGCCGCCGGGATTGCCACCCTTTGTCGCATTCGGGAGGAGGAGAGTGGATCGTGTCGGTGATCACCGTTTCTCAACTGAATCGCTACGTAAAAATGCTGCTCGAGGAGGACCCGCACCTGACCCCGGTATACGTGCGCGGCGAGATCTCCAACTTTGTGAATCATTATAAATCCGGTCACTTGTATTTTTCGCTGAAGGATGAAGGGGCGCTGGTGAAAGCGGTGATGTTCCGCACCTATGCCTCCCGATTGCAGTTTCAGCCGGAAAGCGGTATGACGGTGATCGTGCGCGCCCGGGTGTCGCTGTATGAAAAGGACGGCGCTTATCAGTTGTACGTTGAGGATATGCAGCCGGACGGGGTGGGCGCTTTACAGCTTGCCTACGAGCAACTGAAAAAACGGCTGGAAGAGGAAGGGCTGTTTGACCCTGCCCGCAAAAAACCGATCCCGGCTTACCCCCGGCGGGTCGGGGTGATCACCTCGGCGACCGGTGCCGCCGTGCGGGATATGCTGAACGTTTTGGGCCGTCGGTATCCGCTGGCGAAGGTGGTGTTTATCCCGGTACTGGTGCAGGGAGAGGAAGCCCCCGCACAGTTGGTGGATGCCCTTCATCGGATGAATAGCGAAAAGGCCGCCGACGTGATTCTCATCGGTCGCGGTGGCGGTTCGCTGGAAGAACTGTGGGCGTTTAACAGTGAACTTTTGTGCCGTGCGGTTGCCGCATCGGACATCCCGGTCATTTCGGCGGTGGGCCACGAGACCGATTTCACCCTTTGCGATTTTGCCGCCGATCTGCGAGCGCCGACCCCGTCGGCCGCGGCGGAATTGGCGGTGCCGGATAAACAGGAATTATTACAAAGACTTTCCAATATGGAACAGCGACTGCAGCTGCAGACGACGGCGATTCTTCAGCAAAAAACCGCCGCCTTGTCGGCACTCAAATCGAAAAAAGCGCTGTCTTCTCCCGGCTACTTTGTGGAACAGGCGGGGATGCGGCTGGATTACCTGACCCAAAGCTTTTCCCGTCGTGCCGAAGCGGTGTTGTCCGCCGCCGGCACCCGCCTGGCGGCATCGGCCGCCCGGCTGGATGCGTTAAGCCCGCTGGCGGTACTGTCCCGCGGCTACGCTATTCCGCAGGATGACCGGGGGACGGTGGTCCGTTCGGTGTCGGCGGTGGCGCCGGGGAACCCGGTGCATCTGAAGATGCAGGACGGTGTTTTACACCTCACCGTCGATCGGGCAGAAAAAACAGAGGAGATGTGACCTATGGAGAATACGATGACCTTTGAACAGGCGATGACCCGGCTGGAAGAGATCGTGTCCCTGTTGGATAGCGGAAAATGTACCCTTGACGATTCGCTGAAATTGTTTGAAGAGGGGACGAAACTGACCGCTCTTTGCGCCGGTCAGCTGAAAACCGCCGAACAGAAGATCGTGAAACTCACCGATGCCGCAAAAGAGGAATTTTCCGACCGCCTCGGTGAGGATATGGGAGAACAACTTTCCTAAAAGGGGATAGAGTTATGGAGATCTATACGCCGATACTCGCGGCGCATTGCCGTCGATTGGAAGAAGCTTTGCCGACCTTGTTGCCGGCACCCGGCGGACCGCAGGATACGGTGGTTCGTGCGATGATTCACGGCTGTGCCGACGGCGGAAAACGTATCCGCCCGGTGCTGACTATGGAATTTTGCCGTCTGTTGTGCGGAGATGCCGAGCCGGCGCTCCCCTTTGCGGCGGCGGTGGAGATGATCCACAGTTATTCGCTTATTCACGATGATATGCCCTGTATGGATAACAGCCCGCTTCGCCGCGGCAAGCCGGCGGTTCACACTGCGTTTGGCGAGGATATGGCGCTATTGGCCGGTGACGGCCTGCTCACTTTTGCGTTTGAAACGATGCTGTCGGATACCACCCTTTCGACCGTCCCGGCCGATCGGGCGGCGGTGGCGGCCGGTGTGCTGGCGCGTGCCGCCGGTGTATACGGTATGGTCGGTGGGCAAACTATCGATATTGAAAGCGACGGCAAACAGATCCCGCTGTCCCGCCTGGAACAGTTGCAGGAAGGCAAGACCGGCGCTTTGCTCCGTGCCGCCTGTGAAATGGGGGTGGTGGTCGGCGGCGGCGATGAAACCGCCCGGCGGGCCGCGGCCGCTTTTGGCGATCACCTCGGTCGGTCGTTCCAGATGACCGACGATATTTTGGACGTCACCGCGAGCGCCGATGCGCTCGGCAAACCGACCGGCAGTGATGCGGTGAATGAAAAGGTGACCTACGTATCCCTCTTGGGATTGGATAAGACCCGTGAACTCGCCGCCGAGCAGACGGCAGCGGCAATCAAGGCGCTTGACGCCTTTTCCGGCGATACCGAATCGCTCAAACAGTTAGCGATCGCTTTGTTACACCGCGATCGGTAATTTTTGTGGGGTAGGATGACAGGATGAATAACAAAACCGAAAAAACCGACCTGCTGAAAACCGTACACGGTCCGCAGGATGTGAAAAGAATAGAGGCAAAGCATCTGGAGGGGTTCTGTCAGGAGATCCGGGAGGCGCTAATCCGTTCGGTTTCGAAAACCGGCGGTCATCTGTCCTCCAATCTCGGGGTGGTAGAACTCACGGTGGCGCTGTTGCGCGCTTTTGACTTTCCGCAGGATAAGATCGTGTGGGACGTGGGTCACCAGTGCTACGTGTATAAGATGCTGACCGGCCGCCTGGATCGTATGGACACCATTCGGAAAAACGGCGGGATTTCCGGTTTCCCCAGCCCGAAGGAAAGCCGTTACGACTCCTTTGTGGTGGGACATAGCAGTACCGCCGTTTCCGCCGCCAACGGATTGGCGAAAGCCAAAAAATTGACCGCCGAAGACGGCTATACCGTGGCGGTGGTGGGGGACGGCGCACTGACCGGGGGACTGGCGTACGAAGGACTGAGTAATGCCGGTCGGAGTAACGACCGCCTGATCGTGATATTAAATGATAACCAGATGTCTATCAGCGATAACGTCGGCTTTGCGGCCCGGCATCTGTCGAGTTTACGTGCCCGCCCGCGGTATATCCGGCTGAAAAATGCCGTCGGGAGCGTATTCCGGCATATTCCGCTGATCGGACAACCGATCTACCGATTGCTCTCGGCCGGTAAAAACAGTATGAAACGGGCGCTGTATAAGGACGTGTCCTTTTTCGAGGATATGGGCTTTTATTATATGGGTCCCTTCGACGGACATAACCCGCAACAGCTTACCCGCGCTTTGAAAACCGCCAAAACTATGAACCGCCCGGTGGTGGTGCACGTGGAAACGGTGAAGGGCAAGGGGTATGCCTTTGCTGAAAGTGACCCCGGCACCTATCACGGCGTGTCCCGTTTTGACACCGAAAATCCGGTGACCCCGACCACCGTCCCGAACTTTTCCTCGGTATTTGGCGATTGTCTGGACCGGCTGGCGCAGGAGGATTCCCGTATCGTCGGTATTACGGCGGCGATGAAATCCGGCACCGGGATGCAGCGGTTTGCCGACCGCCTGCCGTCCCAGTGCTTTGATACCGGCATTGCCGAATCCCATGCGGTCACCTTCGCTTCGGCGCTGGCCGCCGGCGGGATGCTGCCGGTGTTTGCAGTGTACGCGACCTTTTTACAGCGCACCTATGACCAGCTTATTAACGATACCGCCATTATGGACAACCATATCGTACTGGCGATCGACCGTGCCGGCATCGTGCCGGAGGACGGGGAGACCCACCAGGGTATCTTTGATATTCCTCTGCTTCTCACCGTTCCGCATACCACCATTTTCGCGCCGGCGACCTACCGGGAACTGGAACTGCATTTAAAGCAGGCGATCTATGATTATCCCGGTATTGTGGCGGTGCGGTATCCTAAAGGGGGAGAACCGGCGATTTTATCCGACTATCAGCCGGATTATCAGCCGTATTTGTTGCAGGAACAGGCCGGGGCGGATACCCTCATTATCACCTACGGTCGGCTGTACGGAAACGCCCTTTTGGCGGTTCAACAGCTCACCCAGATCGGCCGCCCGGTCTCTTTGCTGAAACTGAACCGCATCTTCCCTGTAGAACCGGAATGGCTGCGGATCGCTCAGCGGTATAAACGGGTGCTGTTCTTTGAAGAATGTGCCGCCCGCGGCGGTGTCGGTGAACTGGTAGCGGCGAAATTGTTGCAAGACGGTTACACCGGCCGGTATACGGTACACGCGATCGATAGCATCCTCCCGCCCTGTACGGTGGATGAGGGGATGAAGATGACGGGACTGGATGCGGACAGCATCTTTGAAGCGGTCATCGAAAGCGAGGCGTAAAGTGGCAAACGGAGAAACTCGTTTAGATGCCTATCTGGTGGAAACCGGTCGTGTCAGCGGTCGGGAACGTGCTAAAGAGCTGATCAAAGCCGGTGCGGTCACGGTCAACGGCCGCCCGGTTGTGAAAGCCGCTACGAAGGTCACGGCTAACGATACGGTGGAATGTGACACCTCCTCCTTGCGGTTTGTCAGCCGCGGGGGGCTGAAGCTGGAAAAAGCGCTTTTGATGAGTGATATTCCGGTGACCGGCCTTACGGCGCTGGACGTCGGTGCTTCCACCGGCGGTTTTACCGATTGTCTGCTCAAAGCGGGGGCATCCCGCGTGTATGCGGTGGACGTCGGCACCGATCAGTTGCATCCCACCCTCCGGCAAGACCCCCGGGTGGTGTCGCTGGAAGGCACCGATATCCGCAGTGAAGCGGTATCGTTACATATTCCCGATCATACTGTTGATCTTTGTGCAATCGACGTTTCTTTTATTTCGCTTCGGCTGATCTTACCGGCGGTTCGCCGGTTTTTAAAGCCCGGCGCCACCATTCTTTGCCTCATCAAACCGCAGTTTGAAGCCGGTCGTCAGGCGGTCGGTAAACGCGGGGTGGTGCGGGATCGCCGGGTTCATCAAACGGTGCTCACCTCCCTTTGTGAGTTTTTTGCCGAACAGTCGCTCTCGGTGAAGGAAATGGATTTTTCCCCGGTCACCGGCGGCGAAGGAAATATTGAATTTTTAGCCGTTTTGGTGTATAGTGATACAAACGTAGCACCGACCGCCATTTCCGTTCGGGAACTGGTGGATCGGGCGCATCAACAACTCAAACCGGAAAGCAGGTGACCGATTTGCAGATACTGGTGGTTTCCAACCGACATACCGCCGCCGGTCCGAAAGAGACCGAGCGGGTGTGTACCGCCTTGCGCCAAAGTGGGGCAACGGTGGTAGAACGTGAATTTCAGACCCGCTCCGGCTCGCAGGCCATGGCAGATATTCCGCCGGAAACCGATCTGGTGGTTGCGATCGGCGGGGACGGTACCATTATGCACGCTGCCAAATGCGCCGCCGGCCGGGATCTGCCGGTGCTGGGCATCAATAGCGGAAAACTCGGCTTTTTGGCCGGGCTTGAGGTGAATGAAACCGATCGTCTGCAGGCGTTGTTTACCAGGGAATATGAGATTGAGGAACGGCTTCTTTTAGACGTCACGGTGGACGGGGATGCGGGAACGCATCTTGCCATGAACGAAGCGGTGGTATCCCGCGGAGCGCTGTCCCGCCTGGTGGATCTGACGGTGGTAAGCGGCGGGCAGGACGTGATGCGGTATCGCGCCGACGGTGTGATGATTGCGACCCCGACCGGCTCCACCGCCTATTCGCTGTCGGCCGGGGGCCCGGTGGTGGATCCGAGCGTTGAGGCGCTGTTGCTCACCCCAATCTGTCCTCATTCGCTGTATGCCCGGTCGTACGTCTTTTCGGCGGAAACCGAACTGACCGTTCGCCCCACCGCCTCCGACGGGAACACCTTTTTGACAGTGGACGGAGAACGGGAAATTTCTCTGTTGCCGGGACAGGCGGTGACGGTGCGCCGTTCGGCGATGACCGCGAAACTCATCCGACTGAAAAAACAATCGTTTTACGATATTTTAAATCATAAACTCATCAATAGGGATGGTGGCCGAGTATGAAGGTAAAAAGACAAGCAAAGATTTTGGAGATCATCCAACGTCAGCCGGTGGATACTCAGGAAGAACTGCAAAATCTTTTGAAAGACGAGGGCTTTCACGTGACCCAAGCGACCGTGTCGCGGGATATCAAGGAAATGCGCCTCATTAAAATGTTGGACCCGAACGGGCGGTATCGCTATTCGGTGGAACGGCGGGAGGGGATGCAGATCTCCTCGAAATTCCATTCGCTGTTTGCGGATGCGGTGCTGACCGTACAGTTTGCCGGTAACATCGTGGTGATCAAATGCTTAAACGGTATGGCACAAGCGGTGTGTGCGGCGATGGATGCCTTGCATTGGGACGGATTGATCGGCACCCTTGCGGGGGATGATACCTTTATCGGGGTCGCCGCCAGCGAACAAAAGGCCATGGAACTCACCGAAGAACTGAAAAAACTGTTGCGCCACTAAAGAAAACGGAGCGTTGAAGGAGGGATGAACGGTGCTGGATAGCTTGCATATTGAAAACGTAGCGGTCATTGAACGGGCGGACGTGGATTTCCACGAGGGCCTTAATATTCTGACCGGCGAAACCGGCGCCGGTAAGTCTATCCTCATTGATGCCATTAATGCGGTGCTGGGCGAACGGGTGCGCCGGGATCTGGTGCGTACCGGTTGTGAAGAGGCGTTGGTGTTTGCGACCTTTTCGGACATTTCCGCCTCCGCGCGGGAAAAGCTTGCCGCCGCCGGCTATGAGCCGGAGGAGGACACCCTGCTCATTCAACGGACCATTCGTGCCGACGGAAAAAGCAGCTGCCGTATCGGCGGCCGCCCGGCGACCGTGTCGCTGTTGCGTGAAATCGGTCGTATGCTCGTCAATATCCACGGACAACACGAAAACCAGTCGCTTCTCGACCCGGCGCGGCATTTGACCTATCTGGAACGGCTGGGCGACCTCACCGAGGTGCGGGCGCAGTATGAGGCGGCGTATCATCGGTATTGTGATATCAGCCGGTCGCTGAAAAAGATCACCTTGGAGGAATCCGAAAAACTGCAGCTCATTGACCGCTTGCAGTACCAGATTGAAGAACTGGAAGCGGCAAATCTCACCGCCGGTGAAGAAAAGCAATGGGAAGCCAAACGTCAGTTTTACCGTCATCACGAAAAGATCGCCGGCTTGCTGCAGAAAGCCCACGGCTTGCTGTCGGGAGAGGATAACGGCGGCGCTGTGTCGGCGGTATCGTCAGCGGCGGAAGCGTTGCGCCATGCCGGTGCGCTGGTGGACGAGTTTTCTCCGCTGTCCGAACGGTTGGATGCGACGATGTACGATCTTCAGGAATTGAGTATTGAGTTGTCCGATTTCGTCGAATCTATGGACTTTGATGAAAACGATCGTATGGAAACCGAAAATCGGTTGGATCTGTTGCATCGTCTGTCTAAAAAATATAATGCCGATTCGGAAGGCCTCCTCGCTCTGCTGGATCAAGCACGTGCCGATCTGCAGAATATCGAGAGTGCCGATCAGCGGGCAGATGACCTGCGCGCCCAACTGGAGATTCAGCGAAACGAAACGGTGGTAGCGGCTGAACGGCTGACCGCCGCCCGAAAAGCGGTTGCCGGTCAGTTTGAAAAACGGGTCGGGGAGGAACTTTCCTTCCTCGATATGCCGTACGTTCAGCTTAAGGTGTCGATCGAACCCACCCCTTTGACCGCGATCGGCGGGGATAAGGTGGAGTTTTTGCTGTCGGTAAATCCCGGTGAACCGGCAAAACCGCTGGCGCAGATCGCCTCCGGCGGTGAATTGTCCCGGATGATGCTGGCGATCAAATCGGTTATGGCCGAAGCGGATGATATTGACACCCTCATTTTTGATGAGATTGATACCGGTATCAGCGGTCATGCGGCGGTGAAGGTCGGGGTGAAACTGCGGCAGATCGCCGCGCATCGACAGACCTTGTGTGTCACCCATTTGGCGCAGATCGCCGCCCGGGCGCATCATCACCTGCTCATTCATAAGACGGTGAAGGACGGACGTACTTACACCGACGTGCGCCCCCTTTCTACCGAGGAGCGGGAGGGTGAACTTGCCCGCATTATCGGCGGGGATATGACCGCCGCCACGCTGGAAGCCGCGCGGGAAATGCGGCTCGCCGGGGAGCGGGACAACTGACAAGGTAAGTAACTTTACAGTAGAAAGCGAGGGAGAAAAGTGGCCGGATACGAGGTTTTTGCCTCTTTTTATGACCGCTTGACCGAAAACGTTAATTATGCGGCGTGGGCGGACTATCTCTTGGGACTTTTTTCTCGCTTTCAAGGGGATAAACCGAAGGTACTGCTGGATCTTGCCTGCGGAAGCGGGTCGCTGTCCGAACAACTGATCGCCCGTGGGGTGGACGTGATCGGGGTGGACGGTTCGCCCGAGATGTTAATGCAAGCGCAGGAAAAGAGCGCCCCCTTTGGGGATAAATGGATGCTTCTTTGCCAGGATATGCGACAGCTTGATCTTTTCGGTACGGTGAACGGTGCTGTGTGTATGCTGGATTCGCTTAATCACCTGACCGAAACCCGGGATTTAGAGGAGGTTTTTCGCCGACTCGGGCTGTTTATCGAGCCGGGTGGCCTTATGATCTTTGACGTGAATACCCCGTATAAGCATCAGCAGGTGCTGGGGGATCAGGTGTTTGTGTATGATGAGCCGGATTTCTACTGTGTGTGGCAAAACCGGTTTTTGCCTCGCCGGAACGAAACCGAGATCACGCTGGATTTCTTCGTCCCGGAAGGGGAGGAGCAGTATGCTCGCTATCAGGAGCAGTTCCGGGAACGGGCGTATTCCATGAAAACCTGGCAAGACCTACTGGAAAAAGCCGGGTTTGAGGTGTTGGCGCAGTTTGGGGAACTGACCGAAAATGCCCCGGCAGAAGAGGAACAGCGGGTGGTTTTTGTGGCTAAAAATCACGCGATCGGTCAAAGATAATCATTTCTTTTCAAGATGAGGAATAGGATAGTATGGGTAAGATTTATCGTTGTTTAACACAGGATGCTACCGTTATGGCTATGGCCATGGACGCACAGGATATCGTTGCGCAGGCGGAACAGTTTCATACCACCTCGGCGGTGGTGACCGCCGCACTCGGTCGCCTTCTGACTGCTACCTCGATGATGGGGGTAATGCTCAAAGGGCAGAAGGATACCGTGACTTTAAAGATCAACGGCGGCGGTCCGATCGGGACCTTGATTGCGGTGTCGGATAGCCACGGAAACGTGCGTGGGTATGCGCAGAACCCGGTGGTGGAACTGCCGCTTCGTGCTGACGGCAAGCTAAACGTGGGCGGTGCTGTCGGTACCGACGGGATGCTGAACGTGATCCGGGATAGCGGAAGCGGGGAGCCGTATGCCGGCTGTGTTCCGCTGACTTCCGGCGAGATTGCGGAGGATGTTACCGCTTATTATGCGGTGAGTGAGCAGACCCCGACCGTGTGCGCCCTCGGTGTGTTGGTGAACCCCGATCTGACGGTGAAGGTGGCGGGCGGTCTGTTGCTGCAGCTGCTGCCGTTCTGCCCTGATTCGGTGATCGATAAGGTAGAAGAGAATATGAAGTCGCTCGGCTCGATGACCCAGATGCTGGCGGAGGGGCTGACCCCGCTTGAGATCTGTGAAAAGGCATTAGCCGGTATGCCGTTTGACCTGCTGGACACCTATGAGCCGGAATATAAGTGTAATTGTGGTCGTGAGCGGGTGGAGAAGGCGCTGCTTTCGATGAAGCCGGAGGAACTGCTGACCCTGCCGGATGAAGAGGGATTGGTGTCGGTGGATTGCTCTTTTTGCGATCGGACCTATCGTTTTACCCGGGAGGATCTGGAAAAACTGATCGAGAAACGGAAGGGCTAAAATTTGACAATAGGTTTTTGAAAAGTTTTCGAAAAACACTTGACAAAAGCCGGGGCTTGTAGTATGATAATGGGCGTCGCCATTAGGGGACCATGGGAGCATAGCTCAGCTGGGAGAGCACCTGCCTTACAAGCAGGGGGTCACAGGTTCGAGCCCTGTTGTTCCCACCATTCCTATTTGGCCCGGTAGTTCAGCTGGTTAGAACGCTAGCCTGTCACGCTAGAGGTCGACGGTTCGAGCCCGTTCCGGGTCGCCAATTTGCCTCTGTAG
>JAFSAC010000047.1 GCA_017442265.1 Clostridia bacterium
GACGATATGTTCACCCACATGCAGTCGTTACCGCTTCGCTATTTTGTCACCCACCCGCACGGGGATATTATGTCGATGTACACCAACGATATTGACACCCTCCGGCAGATGATCAGCCAAAGTCTTCCGCAGATGATCAACAGCGCGGTGACCATTGTAAGCGTCTTTATCAGTATGCTCACCCTCAACATTCCGCTGACCGCTCTTACCCTCTTGATGATCGGAGTCATGATCTTCATCGCCCGGAAATACACCTCCCTTTCCAGCCGGTATTTTGTCAGCCAGCAACGGGACCTCGGCGGGGTAAACGGTTATATTGAAGAGATGATGGACGGACAGAAGGTGGTAAAGGTCTTCTGTCACGAACAGGAGAATATCGAGAAGTTTAATGCGCTCAACGACCAACTATTTGACAGTGCGTATAACGCCAACAAGTTTTCCAACTGTTTAGGGCCTATCAACGGACAGATCAGCCATTTGAACTACGTGTTATGCGCCATTGCCGGCGGTGCGCTGGCGCTCGGCGGGGTGGGTGGATTTACCCTCGGGGAACTGGCAAGTTTCCTCACCTTTAACCGCAGTTTCAGTATGCCGATTAACCAGATCACCATGCAGGTCAACAGCATCATCATGGCGCTGGCCGGTGCTGACCGCATCTTCCATTTGCTGGACGAAACCCCGGAGGTGGACGACGGGTACGTGACCTTGGTATACGCGCGCCGCAACCCCGACGGCAGTTTAGAGGAATCGGACACCCGCACCGGACTTTGGGCGTGGAAGCACACCCACCGGGATTCCGGGGAAACCGATTATATTGAACTGACCGGGGACGTGGTGTTTGAAAAGGTAGATTTCGGGTATGTGCCGGAAAAGACGGTGCTTCACGAGATCGATATGTATGCCACCCCCGGACAAAAGATCGCTTTCGTCGGCTCCACCGGTGCCGGTAAAACCACCATTACCAATCTCATCAATCGGTTTTACGATATTCAAAAGGGCAAAATCCGCTACGACGGGATCAACATTGAAAAGATCAAGAAAGACGATCTGCGCCGGTCGCTCGGCATCGTTTTGCAGGACGTCAATCTCTTTACCGGCACGGTGAAGGAAAACATCCGATACGGACGGCTGGATGCCACCGACGACGAGGTGGTGGCGGCGGCGAAACTCGCCGGTGCCGACAGCTTCATTTCCCGGTTGCCGCTTGGATACGACACCATGCTGACCGGCAACGGCGCTAACCTTTCTCAGGGACAGCGGCAGCTTCTCTCCATTGCCCGTGCCGCCATTGCCGATCCACCGGTGCTGATTTTAGACGAGGCGACCTCCTCCATTGATACCCGGACCGAACGCATCGTGCAGGAGGGTATGGATAAGCTTATGGAAGGGCGCACCACCTTTGTGATCGCCCACCGGCTGTCCACCGTTCGCAACAGCGACTGCATTATGGTGCTGGAAAAGGGACGGATCGTGGAGCGCGGCAATCACGACGATCTGATTGCTCAAAAAGGACGGTACTACCACCTATACACCGGGCTTGCCGCTCAATAAAAGGCATAAAAAAGCCGCCTGTCATTTGACAGGCGGCTTTCTTTTTTATAAGGTGGCGGCGATCACCGCTTTAATGGTGTGCATCCGGTTCTCCGCTTCGTCAAACACGATCGAGCGATCACTTTCAAACACCTCGTCGGTAACCTCCATACAGGTCAGTCCAAATTTTTCAAAAATCACCTTGCCGGTGGCAGTTTTCAGGTCATGGAAGGCCGGCAGGCAGTGCATAAAGCGGCAATTTTCCCCGGCATTATCCATAAGCTCGGTGGTTACCCGGTAGGGGGACAGCTCCCGAATCCGCTCTTCCCATACCGCATCCGGTTCCCCCATAGAGACCCACACGTCGGTATACAGCACGTCAGCATTTTTGGTCGCTTTCATCGGGTCGGTCTCAAATTCCAGGATAGCGCCGGTGTCTTTGGCGATCTCACGGCAAACATCAATCAGCGCCGGATCGGGGAAATACTTTTCCGGCGCCGCCGCCACAAAATGCATACCGAGTTTCGCGCAACCCACCATTAAGGAGTTACCCATATTATACCGGGCATCCCCGAGGTACACCAGTTTCACACCTTTCAGTTTCCCAAAATGCTCCCAAATGGTGAGAAAATCCGCGAGTATCTGGGTCGGGTGGAATTCGTTTGTCAGTCCGTTCCACACCGGAACACCGGCGTGTTTCGCCAGTTCCTCCACCAGCTCCTGTCCAAAGCCACGGTATTCGATCCCGTCGAACATCCGGCCGAGTACCCGGGCGGTGTCGGCAATGCTTTCCTTTTTGCCGATCTGGGAGCCCTGCGGATCGAGGTACACCGGGTGGATCCCGAGATCCGAAGCCGCTACCTCAAAGCTGCAACGGGTACGGGTGCTGGTCTTTTCAAAGATTAAGGCAATATTCTTACCTTTACACAGCCGATGCGGAATGCCCTCTTTTTTCTTTTGTTTCAAATCCGCCGCGAGATCAATAAGACCGACGATCTCCTCAGGGGTAAAGTCAAGCAGTTTTAAGAAACTGCGTCCGTTCAGATTCATCTTCGATTTCCTCCCATTAAGACAGGGCGGCTTTCAGTATCGCCACCGCTTCTTTTAAAACGCTCATCGGGATATTCAGCGCCGGCAACAGCCGTACCCGATCATGGGCGGTGAGGCACAGCACCCCATTTTTCAAGCACTCGGCGACCACTTCGCCGGCCGGTTTTTCGGGTAAAATGCCGATCATCAGTCCTCGACCGCTGACCGCTTTCACCCCCGGTGCGTCCTTCAACTCGTTAAAAACATATGCGCTCTTCTGCTGAACCTCCTGTAAAAAGGCGGTGTCCAGTCGCTCAAGAATGCTCACCGCACCGGCACAGCACACCGGGTTGCCACCGAAGGTGGAGCCGTGATCGCCGGGGGTGAGGGTGTCCTGTACCTTCTCCCCGAGCAACGCCGCTCCTATCGGGAGTCCCCCGCCGAGTCCTTTGGCGGTGGTGATGACGTCCGGCTGAATGCCGTAATGCATATACGCGTACAGATCGCCGGTGCGCCCGTTTCCGGTCTGCACCTCGTCGATCATCAGGAGGATATCCTTGTCCTTCGCCAGCCGGGCGGCCGCCTGCACGAAATCCGTCTCGAGCGGCAGCACACCGCCTTCTCCTTGAATACATTCCAGCATAATCGCCGCTACCCGGTTGTTTTCCACCGCTTCGGTCAGCGCTTTAATATCATTCGCCGGGGTATGTACAAACCCGGGGGTCAGCGGCTGAAACAGCGCGTGAAACTTGTCCTGTCCGGTCGCCGCCAGGGTGGTCAAAGTCCGACCATGGAAGCTATTCTCCAAGGTGATAATGGTGCTATATTCGGCGCCTTTATGCTCGGCGGCGTATTTCCGCGCCACCTTGATCGCACATTCGTTGGCTTCCGCCCCCGAATTGCCGAAAAACACCTTTTTCATCCCGGTGCGCTCACACAATAAAGCGGCGAGCTTCGCACCCGGAGCGGTATAATACAAATTGGACATATGCTGTACCCGGGACAGCTGGTCGGTGACCGCCTGATTCCAGGTATCGTCCGCGATGCCAAAGGCCGTGACCCCGATACCGCTTCCCATATCAATATACCGTTTTCCGTCGGCGCCCAGCACCTCAGAACCCTTTCCGGACACAATTTCCACCGGAAAACGGGCGTAGGTGTGCGCTATATACGTATTATCAAGCTGTTGAACGTTCATATTATGCCTTTCCCCGTACCATAGTACCGGCACCTTCGTCGGTTAAAATCTCCATTAAGATCGAATGCGGCACCCGGCCGTCCATAATGATGACGTTTTTCACCCCTTGGTGAATCGCATCGATACAGCACTGCACCTTCGGAATCATACCGCCGGATACCACCCCGTCGGTGCAAAGCTTCTCCGCTTCCTCGAGGGTGATTTCCCGGATGAGGGAGTTCGGATCGTCTTTATCCTGCAACACCCCGGCGATATCGGTCATCATAATCAGACGTTCCGCCTGCAAGGCGCCGGCAATGGCGGCGGCGGCGGTGTCGCCGTTGATGTTATACGCATTTCCTTCTTTGTCACAGCCCACGGTGGAAATGACCGGGATATACCCCTTCTCCAACAGATCGGTGACCGGATCGATATGAATATCGGTCACCTCTCCTACAAAGCCGAGCCGCTTATCCTTCACCTCGGCTTCGATCAAGCGACCGTCCATACCGGAAATGCCCATCGCGTTACCGCCGTTCATTTCGAGGAGGTTGACCAGCGTTTTATTCACCTTACCGGCCAGCACCATTTGGACGATATCCATGGTTTCCTGGTCGGTTACCCGAAGGCCGTCCACAAAGGTGGCTTTTTTATCCAGCTTCTGCATCAGTTCGCTGATTTCCGGGCCGCCACCGTGCACCAGCACCACCTTGATGCCAATGAGCCATAAAAGGACGATATCCTCCATGACCTGTTCTTTGAGTTCCTGGTTGATCATGGCGTTGCCGCCGTATTTGATCACCACCACCTTGCCGTTATACTGACGGATATACGGCAGGGCCTGGGTCAGCACTTCCGCGCGCTGAGCGTTGGAAAAATGGTACTCCATATCGGTCCTCCATTAGGTACGGTAATCACCGTTGATTTTGACGTAATCATAGGTCAGGTCACAGCCCCAGGCGGTGGCATCATAAGAGCCGTCCCCGAGACCGACCAGAATTTCAATATCCCGCTCAAGCAAAATTTCTTTCGCTTGTTCCTCCGAAAAAGGAATGCCGGCGCCGTTTTCACAGACGGCAACGGTGCCCTTCGGAGAACGGAACGAAACCGACACGCGGGTAACGTCCACTTTCGCCCCACTATAGCCGATCGCACACAGCACCCGACCCCAGTTGGCGTCTGCACCGAACATCGCCGCTTTTAAAAGACTGGAGCAGACAACACTTTTCGCCACCGTGCGGGCAGTGTCAAGAGTGTCCGCGCCGGTCACCTGACATTCGAGCAACTTGGTCGCCCCCTCGCCGTCACCGGCAATGGTGCGGCACAGATGCACCGTCACGGTGTTAAGCGCCTGCATAAAGGTCTTAAAATCCTCGCTATCCTCGGTGATCTCCGGGTTATCGGCCAGCCCATTCGCCAGCACCGTCACCATATCGTTGGTGGAGGTGTCCCCGTCAATGCTCAGCATATTAAAGGTGGCGGCGATATCGGTGGAGAGCGCTTTTTGAAGCATCGCCGGGGCGATCTTCACGTCGGTGGTGAGAAACACCAGCATGGTCGCCATATTGGGATGAATCATCCCGCTCCCCTTGGCGATACCGCCAAGCGTACAGGTTTTTCCGCCAATGACAAACTGCACCGCAATCTCTTTAGCCACCGTGTCGGTGGTCATAATGCCCTCGGCCGCCGCCCGACTACCGTCACGGCTCAACTGTTCGCACAGCACCGGAATCCCGGCGGCAATGGGGGTGATATCCAGCGGCTGACCGATCACCCCGGTGGAGGCGACTACCACGTCGTCAGCCGAAATCCCCAGCGCTTTGGCGGTGAGATCACTCATCTGTTCGGCGATCTCTTCCCCATTTGCGTTACAGGTGTTCGCGTTTCCGCTGTTGCAGATGACCGCTTGTGCGTAACCGTCTGCAATATGACGTTTCGTAACGGTCAACGGGGCGCCTTTCACCAGATTGGTGGTATACACCGCGGCCGCCGCGGCTTTCACCTCACTCACGATAAGCGCGAGATCCTTTTTCGTATGGTTGCGGCGAATACCGCAATGAATACCGGAGGCCGAAAAGCCCTTTGCGGCGCAAACGCCGCCCGAAATGATCTGCATATCAAGTCCTCCATTACAGTGTCAGCCCGGCGGATTCTTCCACCCCGAGCAGAATGTTCATATTCTGAATGGCGGCGCCGGAGGCGCCTTTGCCAAGATTATCAAAACGGGCAATGAGTAGCGGATGCTGTTCATCCCCCAACACCGAAATCTGCATACCGTCCCGACCGGAAAAAGCACCGGCCGACAGGAAGCCGTCCTCCGCCGGGGTTTCTTCAAACCGAACCACCGGGCCGGTATAGGTTTCCCGATAGACCGCCATAACCTCCTGCAAGGTCCCGGTGAGTTGACCGGGGGTGAGCGGAACGGTCACTTCCATACCGCTGTAAAAATCCCCGACGATCGGGCAAAAAGCAGGCGGCGTATGCAGTCCGGTCACCACCGCCATTTCCGGCAGGTGTTTATGCTGTTGGGTCAGTCCGTACTGACGCGGAGCATCAAGCAGGGGGTTGCGGTTTTTATCCTCGTATTCGGCGATCATCTTCTTGCCACCGCCGGAATATCCGGTGAGCGAAAAGCAGGTGAGCTTCTCCTCCGGCTTCAACAGACCGGCCGCCACCAACGGCTGAACCAGCGCCACAAAACCGCTCGCGTGACAGCCGGGGTTGGCAATCCGTTTGGATGCTTTGATCTCCTCCCGCAGGGTACCCAGTTCCGGGAATCCGTAGGTCCAGCCGGGGGCGGTACGGTGAGCGGTGGAGGTGTCGATAATGGCGGTGTTCGGGTTTTCCGCTAAAGTCACCGCTTCCTTCGCCGCCGCATCCGGCAGGCACAGGAAAACGATATCCGCCGTATTGATCGCCTCTTTCCGAGCCGAAAGGTCCTTTCTCAGCTCTTCCGGCAGGCGCAACAGCTCCAAATCTTTACGATCGGACAACCGATCGACGATCCGCAGACCGGTGGTGCCGGCGCTGCCGTCAATAAAAACTCGGGTCATTTTTCCAGTTTCCCCTTCACAAAAGCAATCTGTTTTTCCACCGAATTCACCGAGGTGCCGCCGGCGGAGATCCGTTTTTCCACGCAGGTGGTAAGGTCGATCTCGTGATACAGATCTTCATCAAATAATTCACTATACTGCCGATAGGTTTCAAGCGGCAGGGTTTCGAGTACCTGTCCTGAGGCGATACACTGCGCCACGATCTGCCCGGAAATCTTATACGCACTGCGGAACGGCAGTCCTTTTTTCACCAGGTAGTCGGCAAGGTCGGTGGCGTTGATAAAACCGGTCTGCGCCGCTTTTTTCATATTGTCGGCGCACACCTTCATGGTGTCGATCATCGGGATGAAAACCTTGAGACACATTTTCGCGGTTTCCACCGCATCGAAAACGCTTTCCTTATCTTCCTGCATATCCTTGTTGTAGGCAAGCGGCAGACCTTTCAAGGTGGTGAGCAGCGCCATAAGGTCGCCATACACCCGGCCGGTCTTTCCGCGTACCAGTTCCGCCATATCCGGGTTCTTCTTCTGCGGCATAATGGAGGAGCCGGTGGTATAGGCATCCGACAGTTCCACAAAATGGAATTCCCAACTGGACCAGAGGATCAGTTCCTCCGAGAACCGGGACAGATGCATCATCAGAATGGCGATCCCGCTCATCAGTTCCACACAGAAATCCCGATCCGAAACACCGTCAAGACTGTTGAGCGCGATACCGTCAAAGCCGAGTTTATTTGCTTCAAACACCCGGTCGGTGTCATAGGTAGTACCCGCCAGCGCACAACAGCCGATCGGAGAAATGTTCATCCGGGCGATCGCATCCTTCAAGCGATCCACGTCACGGAGAAGCATCATCGCATACGCCATTAGGTGATGACCGAAGGTAATGGGTTGCGCCCGCTGTAAATGGGTATAGCCCGGGAGGATGACCGCTTTATGGGTTTCGGCCTGTTCGGTGAGCACCTGCAACAGTTGCTCGATCAGCTCCACCATCTCCCCCGCCTCCTCTCGGAGGTACATCCGAAGATCAAGAGCGACCTGGTCGTTCCGGCTACGGGCGGTGTGCAGTTTCTTACCGATATCCCCAAGCCGGGCGGTCAATTCCTGCTCCACGAACATATGAATGTCTTCACAGGACATATCAATGGCAAGCTTCCCGCTCTCGATATCCTCCAAAATGCCCTGGAGACCGTCGATTAAGGTATCTGCCTCCGACTGTAAAATGATATTCTGCGCGCCCAGCATCGCCGCGTGCGCCATACTGCCGGTGATATCCTGCTTATACATTTTCGAGTCCACCGCAATGGACGAATTGAAGTCGTCTGCGATGCGATCGGTCTGTCCGGCGGTCCGTCCCGCCCACATTTTCGCCATAAAAAGTTCCTCCAATACGGCAACAGAACCGTCCCGCCTAAAGCGGGACGGTTATCTGCTTTTTACGTAGTTTACTTGCCGTCCACCATGGCCTGAACCTTGATCGGCAGGCCGAACAGGTTGATAAAGCCGGCGGAATCGGTCTGGTCGTAATCACTCTCGCCGAAGGTGGCAATGTCCTCGCTATACAGCGAATAGGGACTCCACACACCGGCGTTAATGATGTTGCCCTTGTAGAGCTTGAGTCTTACCTTGCCGGTGACCTTCTCCTGGGTCTTATCCACAAACGCACTCAGCGCCTCCCGCAGAGGGGTAAACCACTGACCGTTGTAAACCAGTTCCGCAAAGGTGATAGACAGCCGCTGTTTCTCGTGCATGGTCATCTTGTCAAGACAAATAGTTTCCAGCACGTTATGTGCTTTGTACAGAATGGTGCCGCCGGGGGTCTCGTACACACCGCGGCATTTCATACCAACCAGCCGGTTTTCGACGATATCAATGATACCGATACCGTTAGCACCGCCGATCTCGTTGAGCTTCAGAATGATCTCTTTGGCGGTCATCTTCTCGTCGTTCAGCGCCACCGGCACACCCTGTTCAAAATCGAGGGTGATGTAGGTCGGCTTATCCGGCGCCTGGATCGGGGACACACCCATTTCGAGGAAGCCGGGCTTCTCGTACTGCGGCTCGTTGCCGGTATCCTCAAGGTCCATACCCTCGTGGGACAGGTGCCACAGGTTCTTATCCTTGGAATAGTTAGTCTCCCGGTTGATCTTCAGCGGGATGTTATGCGCTTCGGCATACGCAATCTCCTCTTCACGGGAGACGATATCCCACTCACGCCACGGCGCAATGATCGGCATGGTCGGGGCAAAATGACGGATCGCCAGTTCAAACCGAACCTGGTCGTTGCCCTTACCGGTGCAGCCGTGCACGATCGCATCGGCGCCTTCCTTCAGCGCGATCTCAACGAGGCCCTTGGCAATGCAGGGACGGGCGTGGCTGGTGCCGAGCAGGTAATCCTCGTACACCGCTCCCGCCTTCATGGTGGGGATGATATATTCATTCACGTATTCCTCGGTCTGATCCAGCACATAGAGCTTGGACGCGCCGGTGGCAATCGCCTTTTCTTCCAGACCCTCCAGCTCGTCCGCCTGACCGACGTTGCCGGATACCGCGATAACTTCGCAATTATTATAGTTTTCCTTCAGCCACGGGATAATAATGGACGTATCCAGGCCGCCGGAATATGCGAGCACCACTTTCTTAATATCTTTTTTGTTCATAATAGTCGCCTCCGTGAATATTTATACATTTATTCATCAAACTATGCATAGATTATACCGAATAAATGCCGAGTTGTCAAGTGTTAATTGAAAAAATATACAAAAAATTGCCCCTTTTTTCGTCGAGTGGGAAAATGCTGTCATTAAAAAACACAAAAAGGTGAGGGACAACGGATTTTCCGTTGTCCCTCACCGCTGAATGTTGGCGGATTACGGGATGTTCTTGAAGAGGTCTTTCACCATATAGTAGGACATCTTCGGGCGGCGGAATTCATCCACGAGGCCCTTGTTGTTAAAGTGACGGGCACGGTTGATCTCTTTCGCAGACTTGATATCCGCATACTGCCACACCAGGGTGCCGCAGAAACCGTCGGTGGCCACAGACAGGTCGATGATGGTTTTGATCATATCGCACTGATACTGCATGGTCCACTTGTCGCCGGAGAAGTTGGAGTAACCATACAAAGCGGCACAGCCGAACTCGGACATCACGATCGGCTTGTCGCCAACGCCTTTTTCTTCGGCGATCTTGCGGGCACCTTCGATGAAGCCCTTCCAATCGTTCAAGGTGCCGGCGTACCAACCCATATAATAGTTGAGCGAAATAAAGTCCACCAAATCCAGGCAGATATCCGCCGGATAACGGTTGCAGGCGTAGGTGATGAGGCGGCTGGAGTCCATGCCGCGCACCAGCTCGGTGAACTGACGGGTCATCTCATACACTTCCGGCAGCTCCGTCTTGATCTCATTATGCATACCCCAGACGATGATAGAGGGGTGATGATAGTACTGCTCCACCATTTCGCGGTGCATATCCAGACCGCGTTTGATCAGAACCGGATCCACGGTGGTCACGTCGTTATACAGCGCACCCCACATCGGGATCTCACTCCAGAACAGAATGCCTTCCCGGTCAAGGTAATCAACCCAGGTCTGGCTCTGCGGGTAGTGAGAGCCGCGAACCATATTACAGTTGAGGTTCTTAATGATCTCAATATCACGACGGTTGATGTTCGCCGGAACCGCGAAGCCCCAGTCGGCATGCTCTTCGTGACGGTTGACACCCTTGAAGAAGATCTCCTTCCGGTTGAGGAAGAACTTCATATCCTGCACCTTGATCTCACGGAAACCGATCTTTTCAACCAGGTCGTCCTCCGGCAGGAGGATATGAACGGTGTAGAGGTTGGGCTCGCCAACACCCCACAGCTTAATGTTGTCAAGGTGAATGCCTTTAATCTCCACCTTGCCGTCCACAATCTTCGCCGCCGCGTTAAAGACGGTGTCATCGTCGATCTTCACTTCAACCGGGATCTCGCCGCTGGCGCCCTTCACCGCAAAAGCCACGGTGACGTCGGCGGCGGTCAGGTCGTCGTTCAGCTCATAGGAAATGCGGTGGGAATCGATATAGGCATGATGAAACTCGCTGATCTCCACACTACGAATGATACCGCCGTAGTGATACCAGTCAGCATCCTGCATCGGGATGGTGTTGGAGCGGTTGGGAGCGGAATCGGTGCGAACCACCACGGTATGGGTGCCGGCCTCTACATCAGCGGTGAAGGAGAAGGCCGACCAGCCGCCGTAATGACTGCCGAGCAGTTGACCGTCCAGATACACTTCGCTGTCGTTGAGCACCGCACCGAATGCCAGTTTCAGGGTGCAGGCGTTACACACGAATTCTTTTTTGTACCAAGCGACACCGATGTAACCGAACAGGTCCAGCGCCTGGGTGTTCCAACAGCCCGGGACGTTCAGGTGGCGGTGATCCGCCGGGAAATTTTCAAACCATTTCTCGTCGCGACCGACCTTTTTCGGGTCGATAGCGAACAGCCAATCGCCGTTCAGCGAGATAACGTTTCTTTTGTAATGCTCACGGTAAATGTGTTCCATGATGTGTTAACCCCTTTCCCCCATTTAAAATTCAAAATAATTTTTCGCGTTTTCATAGCAGATGCCTTCGATGATCCGCTTTAAGGACGCTTCGTCGTTCGGGTATTCGCCCTCTTCCACCCATTTGCCAACAAGGTTACAGAGGATGCGACGGAAGTATTCGTGACGAGTGTAAGACACAAAGCTTCTCGAGTCGGTCAGCATACCCACGAAATTGCCCAACGTACCGAGGTTCGCCAGCGCCTTCATCTGCTCTTCCATACCGTCGCGGTTATCGTTGAACCACCAGCCGGAACCGAACTGAATCTTGCCGCGAACCGGACCGCGCTGGAAGTTGCCGAGCATGGTGCCGAGCACGTAGTTGTCCTTCGGGTTGAGGCAGTAAAGAATGGTCTTCGGCAGCAGGTCTTCCTTATCCAGTGCATTGAGGAGTTTCGACAGGTTTTCGGCGATCTCGAAATCGTTGACCGAGTCAAAGCCGGTATCCGGACCCATTTTCTCGAACATACGAGAGTTGTTATTCCGCATCGCACCGATGTGCAGCTGCATCACCCAACCGCGTTTCGCGTATTCCTTGCCGAGGAAGATGAGGGTTTCCACCAGCTCGTCGTTGAAGGTGTCGATCGCGTGATCGGACAGCCGGCAACCGTGCTCGTGGAAGTAATCCATTCTCTCGGTGATGTCCGGTTTAATATCGTTGAGGTTCGGACGGAAGGTAGGCAGTACCTTCGTCTCAAAATCTTTGAGCTGATCGTGATATTCCAGCGTATCGTACGGATCATCGGTGGTGCAGATGACCTTCACATTCGAACGGCGGATGAGATTTTTCGCAGAAAACTCCGGTTTCTGCAACTGTTCATTACAGATATCCCAAATTTCCTTCGCAGTCTCAGGGGTGAGCGGCTTATCGATACCGAAATAGCGTTTCAGCTCCAGCGCAGTCCAATGGTAGATCGGGTTGCCGATGAGCAGCGGCAGGGTCTCGGCGAATTTGCACCATTTTTCAAAATCGGTGCCGCCGTTGCCGGTGATCATTTCCTCGTCCACACCGTTGGAACGCATCTGACGCCACTTGTAATGGTCGCCGCCGAGGAACAGGTCGTACGCATTCTTGAAACGGTAGTCCTCCGCGATCATCTTCGGGGACAGGTGGCAATGATAGTCGATGATCGGCATATTTTCCGCATACTTTTTATACAGCTTGCGGGCGGTCTTGTTTTTGAGCATAAAATTGTCGTTGATGATTCCCATATCCGTTCTCCTTTACAAAGTCACTCCGTCTTTGAAGATAGAAATCTCGCGGTAATCGTTTATCTCATTGCGCGTTTCCTTACCCGAAGCGACCTCTACCACAAACTGTACCAGTTCATCGGTCAATTTGTCAGGGTCACCGGTGATGAAGGGGGACGCGTCAAAGTCGATCCAGTTTTTCTTGGCATTGGCCAGCCGGTTATTGGTGGCGATCTTCACGGTCGGCACCGCACCGCCCAGCGGAGTACCCCTGCCGGTGGTAAAGAGGATCAGATGAACCCCTGCCGCCATAAGGTTGGTCACCGCCACGATGTCGTTACCGGGGCCGTTAAGAAGCGAAAGGCCGTTTTTGGTGAGCCGGTCGCCGTAATCCAACACGTCCACCACCCGACCGAGTCCGCCCTTCTGCACGCAACCGAGCGATTTCTCCTCGAGGGTGGTAATGCCGCCCTTTTTGTTGCCGGGGGACGGGTTTTCATAAATCACCTGGCCGTGGCTGGCGTAGTAATCTTTAAAGTTATTGATAAGCTTCACGCACTTTTCAAAAACCTCTTCCGATTCACACCGCTCCATAAGCAGGTGCTCGGCGCCGAACATTTCCGGCACCTCGGTCAGCACACAGCTACCGCCAAACGCCGACATCTTATCGGCAAATCGACCCACCAAGGGGTTCGCGGTAATGCCGCTGTAGCCGTCGCTGCCGCCGCATTTGAGACCGACCTTCAGTTTGGAAATATGTACCTTTTCCCGTTTGAAGGTATCGGCGTACGCCTGCAGTTCGCGAATCAGGGCAACACCGTCCGCCACCTCGTCCGCCGATTCCTGGCAGTTGAGGAATTTGACCCGACGGTCATCCCATTCACCCAGCACCGTTTTAAAAAGATCGATATTATTGTTCTCGCAACCAAGTCCCAGCACCAACACGCCGGCGGCATTGGGGTGGTTAACCATACCCTTAAGAATCTTCTGGGTGACCGTCTGGTCATCCCCCAGCTGAGAACAGCCGAACGGATGCGGGAAATACCGCGCGCCGGTCTTCTCGGCGATCTTCTGGGCGATCTTATTAACACAGCCCACCGTGTTAACGATCCAAATCTCGTTCCGGATGCCCACTTCCCCGTTCTCCCGGACATAGCCGTCAAAGGTGAGGTCGGTATCCTCCGGCAGAATGCCGTAGTCCTTATAACGGTAGGTGTAGGTCAGGTTTTCGGACAGGTTGGTTTTCACGTTATGGGTGTGCACGTGCTCACCCTGTTTAATATCCGCCGTCGCGTGACCGATCGGATAGCCGTATTTGATGATATCCTCGCCCTGCTGAATATCCCGCAGTGCGTATTTATGGCCGTCCTCGAGGTTCACCTCGACGTTGTCCAGCTTATTAATCAACATATTTTGCCACATCTCCTGCCAAGAAGGTCAGATCCTCGTCCCAGAAATCGACGTTCGCCAGAATTTCTTCCACGCTCTTTTCCTTCATAAACGCCATGACGTCCGGATCGTCGTTCGGGGTGCCCTTTTTGTAGAACTCAATGAGTTTTGCAAAGGAGAACAGAAGGTTCTGCGGCTTCTCGCCGGTGCGCTTAATATACTCCAAGAGAGAGGGCAGTACCCGGACCTTGAATTTGCTGACGCTATTCAGCGAAATGGAGGCGCACAGGTGTTTGATGTACGGATTCTTAAACCGGATAAACACGTCCTCCGCATATTCCTTCAGTTCGCTTTCCGGCAGATCGAGGGTCGGGATCACTTCATCGAAAATACATTTCCGGACAAAGGAGTAGATCTCTTCGTTTTCCATACATTCCTTCACCGTTTGAACCCCGGACAGCAACGCATACGGGATCATCGCGGTGTGTGCGCCGTTCAAGATGCGGACCTTACGGACGCGGTAGCGGTTGAGATCGTCGGTGACGATGACGTTGAGATTCGTCTTATCAAACGGAATCTCTTTGAGAATGCTCTGCGGCCCTTCGATCACCCACAGGTGGAAGAACTCACTGGTGTTGAGCATATTGTCTTCGTAGCCGAGGTCGATCTTCTCGTCCCGCGGATAACCGGTCACAATACGGTCTACGAGGGTGCTGCAGAACACGTTTTCCTCTTCGATCCATTTTTTGAAGCCGTCGCCGAGGTTCCAATCATCCGCATACTGGAGAATGATCTTTTTCAGCTCCAAACCGTTCTTCTCGATCAGTTCACACGGGAAGAAGATAAAGCCGGGCAGTCCCAGGGTGAAACGGCGGTTAAGCAGGGCGGTCATCTTCGCCGGGAAGGATTTCGGCGGGGTGTCGTTCAGTTTATCCTCCGCTACGTAAGCGATACCCGCTTCGGTGGTGTTGGAAACCACAAACCGGAAATCCGGATTTTCCGCCAACTTCAGATACGCTTCGTAATCCTCGTACGGATTTACCGTGCGGGAGATCACGTCGATCTTTTTGGAAACGGAAACCGGGGTGCCGTTGTCGTACCCGCGGATAATGTGGGTATACACACAATTCTGCTTCTGAAGCATATCGCACATACCCTGCGCGATCGGCTGAACCACCGCGACACTGCCGTTAAAATCGGTTTCTTCATCCAAAATCTGGATCATCCAATCCACAAAGCCGCGTAAAAAGCCGCCTTCACCAAACTGAATGATCTTTTCGGGACGTTCAGGTTTTGCAAAATTCATAAAGCACATTCCTTTCCAGTCTTTATGGTTTCATTATAGATTAAGAAACTCTTGTTTTCCTTTAAATTTTGGCTCTATTTGGCAAAAAGTAGTAAAATGTTGTTGTAATTTTTTGTTTTATTATGAAAAAATCACCCGAGTACCGATTTCCTATAAAAAATGACCCTCTGCCGGATTGGCAAAGGGTCTGTTTTTGCAGGTTTTCAAAGGGTTAGCCCCGACTTTTATAGTACAGCTTACAGTGACAAAAGCCCTCAAAGTCCGGGTCGTTCATCTGCTGACGAAACTCCTCGCAGATGCATTTGTTTTCCGGGGTACGGGCGATCCGGCAGGGACAATACCCGCCGGTGCGTTTGAGTCCCTCCCGGATAGCGTCCACCGCTTCCCGATCGGGGTTTAAGGTAACAGCCATAACGTCCCCCTTAATCCAGCAAGGCCAGTATTTGTGCCTTGTCGCGACCGCCGACCGCCATTTGCTCGACTACACCGTTTTTCATCACGATGAGGGTCGGAATGCTCTGCACCCCGAATTTGATCGCCAGTTCCGGATCGCGGTCCACGTTGATTTTTCCGACCACGATATCCTCCCGCTCGTCAGCCACCTCGTCTACAATAGGGGACAGCATCCGGCAGGGCATACACCATTCCGCCCAAAAATCCAGCAAAACCGGTTTTTGTTCCTGCAACACCGCCGTGTCAAAATTTTCTTTGGTAATTTCAACGATCGCCATAAGAATCCTCCTTTACTGAGATCTTACTTTTATCATACCACGTTTCGTGCGAAAAATCAACGAACGAAAAGCCAAAGAGTGAAAAAGTAAAATCGGCACCCTTCCAAAGAAGGATGCCGATTTGGTGAGCCATCGGGGATTCGAACCCCGGACACCTTGATTAAAAGTCAAGTGCTCTGCCAACTGAGCTAATGGCTCGTAATACGCTTAAGTATTATACCCAAACGAGCCACACTTGTCAAGCAAAATCTGTTAAAAACAAAACTTTTTATCAAGATACCCCTCCGCTGGCGGTATTTCGGTGCAAGCACAGGACCGCCACCGTCATATCATCTGCGTGTCCGTCCTCTTCCGCCCGGCGGCACGCCTGCTCCAACAACGAGTCGGCCAGCTGTTGGGCGGTCAGCCCCTCGGCATCCCGCAAATATTCTTCCACCCAGGCAATTCCCTGATCCAGCACCCCGTCGCTCATCATCAACAAAATATCCCCGTCGGTCAGGGTATCGCTATGGGTGGCAAAGCCGGTTTCCCGCAAAATACCGATCGGCAGGGACGGCGCCTCGATCCGGGATACCCGTCCCCCGCTTTTGAGCAAAGAAGCCGCCGCGCCGGCTTTGAGCATCCGGATGTCGCCGGTAAACAGATCGGTCTGCAGGATGTCCAGGGTGGTAAGACTTTCGTCCCCGGATTTCGCAAGCAGGGCGGTGTTCACCATTTTCAGTACCGTATCCGGCTCTATACCGGCACGAAGCAGACGGGCGGTGATACCCGCCGCCATAGCGCCGTCTACCGCGGCACGACCGCCGCTCCCCATACCGTCGCTGATTATGAGGGTGTTTTGTCCGCCGTCGGTGTACTGATCCCACACGTCCCCCGACATTTTTTCGCCGGCTGAGGTATGCTGGGACACCCCGATCTCTGCCGAAAAAAGCGGGCGTTCGGTCAGGGTGATCTTCACCATGCCGGACAGCTCCAGCACCGACGGACGGTCAAATTCACGCCCACAGCAGGTCTGCATCTCCCGGAACCAGCGACCGCCGTCCAGACACACCCCCACGTCCTCTGCCAAAATTTCCACCGTCAAGCGGTCCCGCCGATCGAAAAGGCACACCGCCTCCTCCACCGGCATTCCGAAGTCCTCACAAAGGGAAACCACCCGGCCGGCAGTTTCCACGTCCACCCGTTGATCCCCCGAAAACCGTTCTCCCAATTCTTCCAGCATCTCGCCCATACCGGTAAACTGGTCGGTGATGACCGAACGGATCTCCGAGAGCCGCCCCCAGGCGCTTTCCCGCAGGCGGTACATCTGATACCCGCGGGTCACCTGTTCGGCTACCTCTTTGGGTTTGCGACAGCTTCGGGATAAAAAGCCGGAAAGGTCCGCCTTCTCCACCACCTCTTTTTCCCGCAAAACAGGGGTGAGCTGATTAAACGAATCCATAACCTCCGGGAAATTGTTTTCCCAGCAAAAGAGGTTTAAACTGCAATTCTTGCACACCGTATCCCCCACCTGGCGGTACATACTTCCGAGATCGGGGGCACCGTAGCGGGTGAGTTTTTTCGAAACGTTTTCTACCGTATCCGCCACCTCGGTCACCGCTTTGGCGGCAACGTCCAGCCGCAGGGTCATCGACCGGCGCAGTCCCTCCACCGCCGGCAGATGCTGTCCGAACACCAAAAACCGACGCAACAGCTTGTCCACCCCGCGAGGCAACACCACAAACACCACGCACGCCACCGCCACCTCGTAAATCGCGGTAGCGGCGGTCAGATCGTCCGCCGCTGTTAAACATACCAACAAATTTGCCAGGAGATACACCCCTGCTACCGCAAACCGGCCGTAGCGGGAGAAAATACCGGCGACAAGTCCGCCGAATGCCAGCGACAACGAAACGTACAGCCGATCGGGGACCGACAGCGCCAACGCCGCCCCCAGCACCGTCCCGGCGACCGCCCCGCTCTGCTCCCGCCCACTCCGGGCAAACAGCATCACCAGCACCGCGGCGACAATCCGTCCGGGGGATATGGTGTACACCTGAAGCGGGGCTACCGCCATTAATACCACCGCACCAATGAGAATAAAGCCGGTCTGTTCCGGCAGGGTCATGACGGTGCGGCTACGGGTTTTGGTCAAAAACCGATAGCTTTCCGCAAAGAAATAAGCAAACCCGCCGGCGGCAACACTTTCCGCCACGGTCAGCAGTACCCCTAAAAGGTCAAGCCCACCGCTCATCAAGAGCCCGCTTACTAAAGTAGCCGCAAAAGCGAGCAGAGGCGGGAACAGTTTTTTGCGAGAAACCGAAGGCAACACGCTAAAGGTCCAGCGGGTCGCCCCGGTCACCGCCACCGCCGCCATATACCGAAGCGGCAACAGCATCTCCCCCGACAGCAGATACCCGATCAGGGTCGCAGTATACACCAGCAACGAGCCGGTGCCGGACACCGCCGCCGCCAAGCTCACCCCAAACGGCGCCATATTGCCATAAATCGCCCCATGCGGCATGATCAGCCCCAAAAAAATAAAGGTAACCGCCGCTATGAGGCGGGGAGCCCCCTCCTCCGATTTTTCATCCGACAATACCGGCACCCCGGTCAACACCTTTTCTTTCAACTTCCTCACCACCGTTATGTATTGGAATTTCAGTATACCGAAAAGGATAAGCCGTTTCTGTCACATCTCCCCGACGAAAAAGCCGTTTTCGTTCACGAAAACAACATAAACGGTCGAATAGAGCGGGAGAAGGAAAACAATATAAAAAAACACCACAGATCCGAAGATCTGTGGTGCGCAAAACCAATTACAATTTACTGCGGCGGAGGAGAAGGGAGTTGGTGACCACCGATACCGAGCTGAATGCCATAGCGGCGCCGGCAATGATCGGGGACAAAAAACCAAGTGCCGCCAGCGGAATACCGACCGTGTTATAAAAAAACGCCCAGAAAAGATTCTGTTTTATTTTCCGCATGGTCGCACGGGACAGACGAATGGCCCGCGGCAGAGCGGCGATGCCGCCACCGACCAGCACCACGTCCCCCGATTCCATAGCGATATCCGAGCCGCTACCCATAGCAAATCCGACGGTGGCCTCCGCCAAAGCCGGGGCATCGTTCACCCCGTCGCCCGCCATACCGACAACGGCACCCTTTTCCCGATACCGCTTCACCGCTTCCGCTTTTTGATCCGGGAGCACCTCGGCGATCACGTCATCCACCCCGGAAAGCGTTGCGATCGCCTGTGCGGTTTCCTTGCGGTCGCCGGTCAGCATCACCGTTTTCAGCCCTAACCGATGCAGTTCTTCGATCGAAGCCGCCGATTCCGGCCGGATCGGATCCGCTACCGCCAGCATAGCGGCAAGTGTGTTATCAACCGACAAAAACAGCACCGTTTTTCCGGCCTGTCGCCACTCATCAGCATCGGCATCCGCTTGCATAGCATCCGTAAAGATCGCGGTGCCGATCTTCACGTTGCTATTATCCACCCGACCGGACACCCCTTGTCCGGGAAGAGCGGCAAAATCTTCCACCGGGAGCCGCTCGCCGGCATAGCTCTCGGTCACCGCCCGAGCCAGCGGATGCTCCGAATAGCTTTCGAGCGACGCCGCAAGCTGTAGTGCCCGTTGTTCTTCCCATTCACCCAGCACCCTTATATCGGTCACCGTCGGTTTCCCTTCGGTAATGGTGCCGGTTTTATCCAGCAGTACCGTATCCAGCCGGCAGGCATTTTCCAGTGATTCGGCATTTTTCAGCAAAATTCCCATACCGGCACCACGACCCATACCGACCATAAGGGCGGTCGGGGTGGCCAGTCCCAACGAGCAGGGACAGGCGATCACCAAAACAGCCACCGCATTTTCTATCGCTACCGCCACCGAAGGACCGGCGATCAGCCAACCAACGAAGGTGATAACTGCCGCCACCGCCACCGACGGAACGAAAACAGACGCTATCTTATCCGCCAGTTTTTGAACCGGAGCTTTGGAGGATTGCGCCGCCTCAACCATACGAATGATGCCGGAAAGCACCGTTTGCTCCCCTACCGCCGTCGCAATCATCTCAAGCGAGCCGGTACCGTTGACCGTGCCGCCGGTAAGAGGATCGCCCGGATTTTTAGATACCGGCATACTCTCCCCGGTAATCAGCGATTCATCCGCAAAAGAGCTTCCCTTATCCACCCGACCGTCGGTCGGCACCGCTTCGCCGGGTTTGATGAGTAATCGGTCGCCCGGCTGTACCACCGATCCGTCCAACTGAATCCATTTTCCGTCCCGGAATACGGTGACGGTATGCGGCTTTAATTTCAACAGCATCGCAATGGCGGCAGAGGTTTTTTCCCGGGCGCGGGATTCCAGCATCCGTCCGAGTAAAATGAGGGTGATGACCATAGCGGCCCCCTCAAAATAAAACTGACTGCCGCCGGAAAACAGCACGTAGGTGCTATACCCCCACGCGGCGGTGGTTCCCATAGCGACCAGCAGGTCCATACCGGGGGAACGGTTACGAAGGGAAGCAAAAGCCGCTTTATAAAAATGGGCACCCGCCACCAGCTGTACCGGGGTTGCCAGTGCAAACTGCAACCACCCATTATGCAACAGGTGGGTAAGAGGCGCCTCCGGAGCGGCAAACATCAAGATCATCATCACCGCAAACGGAAAGGACAGCACCGCCGAAAACAGGAACAAAAGCAGATGTTGCCGACGTTCCCGTTTTTGATAGGTGTCCCGATCCTCGATCGGCTGGTACCCGGCAGAACTTATTGCTTTCATCAGTTTTTTGCGGGTGACCGCACCGGGGGTGATCACCACCTCGGCACGCCCGCTGGTAAAGCTGACCGTGGCATCCAGCACGCCGTCTACCCGCTTTAACGCATTTTCCACCGCGGTGGAACAACGCACACAGGACATCCCGCCAACTTCAATTATCATTTTGTCTTGAGAAGACATTTTATTCCTCTTTCCTTACAGGGTGGCAACGTAACCGGCAACGGTCACCGCCTGCACCAAAGCCGCCGCATCGGTCTTACCGGGAACAAATACGACCTCCGCCGTCTTGTCGTCCAGCGACACGGTGACCTTTTTCACCCCATTCACCGCTTTAAGAGCGGTTTCCACGTGTTTCTGACAATGAGGGCATTTCATCCCTTCTACCTGAATTACAACCGTTTCCTTTTTTTGAAACATACTTTATCGCTCCTCTATTTTAATCTGCGGCATCCATTCGAGGGTGGTGGCACGGTCCGCCACCTCGGTTCCCTCCTGCACCGTGGCGGCCACGCCGCAAGCGCAGGAAAGACGAACCGTATCCTCCGGGGTATATCCTTTCACCTTTCCGATAATAAATCCGGCAAGCGCGCTATCCCCGGCACCGACGGTGGATTTTACCTGGACGGCGGGCACCTTCGCCCGCAGGCAAACCTCGTCATTGAGCAACAGCATCCCCTCGCCGCCGAGGGTCACCAACACATTTTGCGCCCCGACGTCGTGCAGTTCCTTTGCCGCTTTAAGCAATTCCGCTTCATCCGAGAGCACCCGGCCGGCAATATGCTGCAGCTCGTGGATATTGGGTTTTGTGAGCCACGGGGAGATCCGCCGATAATCCTCGGTCGTTAAGCAATCATTATCCACCGCGACCAGCGCGCCGGCATTTTTCGCCGCTAAAATCAGCTCGATATAATCCTGTTTTTTCATATTTTCGGGCAAGCTTCCGGCAAACACCGCAATATCGCCCGGACGGATGCGGGCGGTGAGAAAGCTCATCAGCGCCCCCAATAAAATCACCGACAGAGAGGGACCGCGGCGATTGAGCTTCACCGTTTCGTCCCCGAAACGCAGGGTGATATTTTCCCGCACCGCGCCGGTGGTTTCCAGCAATGAAAACCGCAGTTCATCCCGCTGTAAAAAGGCGGAAAACTCCTGTCGGTTTTCCTCACCGGCCAGTGCTACACAAAGATTATCCACGTCAAAGGCGTGTAGTACCCGGGATACGTTGATCCCCTTGCCGCCGGCTTCCCGCCGTTCATCCATGACGTGATTTACCGCATCCTGATCAATGCCGTCCACCCACAAGGTAACGTCGATCGACGGATTTAAGGTCACGGTATACACCGTTTTATGCATCCTTATCAACCCCTATGCCATTTGATCCCCTGCGGGGTATCCTCCAGAATGATGTTCTTCTCTTTAAGCAGATCACGGATACGGTCGGCCTCCGCCCAGTTTTTCTCCTGGCGGGCAATGGTACGCGCCTCGATCAGTGCTTCGATCTCGTCATCTGCCTGTTGTTCCTCTTTCCGGGAATACAAAAGACCTAACACGTCGGTAAGCTCGTTAAAGAGATCG
This sequence comes from Clostridia bacterium, assembly GCA_017442265.1. GTDB lineage: Bacteria > Bacillota > Clostridia > Oscillospirales > Acutalibacteraceae > URNF01. Next base: position 22,330 of record JAFSAC010000047.1, read on the forward strand.
GTCGCCGCCTTCACCGTATCGGCGGTAGCGTTACCGTCTGCGAGCATCCGGTTGATGTCCTTCACCAGTTCAAACAGGGCGGCGATACCGTCAGCGGTATTGAGATCGTCGTCCATGGCTTCAATAAACTGCGCCCGGCGACCGTTCAGCTTTTCAGCAAACGCCGCATCAAGAGCACCGGCCGGCGCTTTATCCGCCGCAAAGGTGAGCGCATTTTTACAGTTATACAACCGATCCAGCGCCGCAATTCCCTGTTCGATCACCTCGGTGCTATAGTTGATCGGACTGCGGTAGGAAGAGGAAATGAGGAAGAACCGGATCGGCTCATACCCATATACCTTCGCCACCTCCCGCACGGTAAAGAAGTTGCCAAGCGATTTGGACATCTTCTGGTGGTTGACGTTGATGTATCCGTTATGCATCCAGTAGCGGGCAAAGGAGGCGCCGTTACAGCATTCACTCTGGGCGATCTCGTTTTCGTGGTGCGGGAAAATGAGGTCCTGTCCGCCGCCGTGAATATCAATCGTTTCGCCGAGATACCGGCGCGCCATAGCGGAGCATTCAATATGCCAACCGGGACGGCCGTCACTCCACGGCGAGGGCCACGCAGGTTCGCCGGGTTTGGCCGCTTTCCACAGCGCAAAATCCAAGGGGTCTTCCTTCTGTTCTCCCACCGCAATACGGGCGCCCAATTCCAGATCGTCGATCGGCTGGTGGGACAGTTTGCCGTATTCGTTAAATTTCCGGGTGCGGAAATACACGTCGCCGTTTTCCGAACGGTAGGCAAAGCCCTTATCCATAAGTCCGGAAATGATTGCCTGAATCTCATCAATATTTTCGGTCGCACGGGGGTGAACCGATGCCGGTCGGACACCGAGGCCGTCCGAATCAATACGGAATTCGGTGATATATTTCTCCGCAATCTGGTCGAAGGTGAGTCCCTCTTCCTGCGCACGGCGGATAATCTTATCGTCAATGTCGGTGAAGTTCTGTACAAAGGTCACGTCAAAGCCGCGCCACTCCAGATACCGGCGCAGTACGTCGAAAATACACAGCGGACGCGCGTTGCCGATATGAATGAAGTTGTACACCGTCGGGCCGCAGGCGTAAAGGCGAACCTTCCCCGGCTCCAAGGGAATGAAATCCTCCTTTTGTCTTGTCATGGTGTTATAAATACGGATCGCCATATAAAATCATCCTTTCTTTTCCTTATCAGATTTCTCTTTTAGTTGAGATTTTAAATCCCGGATCTCCCGGCGGAGCTTATCCAGTTCCCGCTCGATCGGGTCGGGGATATGGATCTGATCCAGGTCCTCCACCCGACTGCCGTTGCGGCGCACCACCCGGGCGGGAATACCCACGGCGGTGCTGTTATCCGGAATATCATTCAGCACCACCGCACCCGCGGCAATGCGAACGTTGTCGCCGATATGGATCGGACCGAGCACCTTAGCGCCGGCACCGACCATGACGTTATTTCCCAAGGTGGGGTGGCGTTTGCCTTTATCCTTACCGGTGCCGCCGAGGGTGACCCCTTGATAAATGGTGCAATCATCCCCGATCACCGCCGTTTCCCCGATCACCACACCGGTGCCGTGGTCGATAAAGAAGCGCCGGCCAATGGTCGCTGCCGGGTGAATCTCGATGTTGGTCTGATAGACACAACGCTGGGAGATCCAGCGGGCGATCAGCTTCCAGCCGTGGCGGTAAAAGAAATTCGCCAGCCGGTGCGCCCGGATCGCTTTATAACCGTTATAAAGCAGTGCCACTTCCAGCGCACTGCGGGCGGCAGGGTCTCGCTCTTTAATGGTGCGAATATCCTCCCGAATTCGTTTAAACATACTACTGTTTCCCTCCAATCAAATAAAAAAGCCCCCGACAGGGATATACCCCTGTCGGAGGCGCTATATTCTGCGCGGTTCCACTCCGTTTTGTCACTCAGAGAGCCAACACTCTCCTGCCGGATAACGGTGGCAGCCGTAACAGGATACTACCCAACAGGGTTCCCCCGTTCTGCCGTCAGGTGCATTTCTCCGATGCGGTATCAAAAGCGCTTACAGCCGGTGACGCTTTCTCTCTTGCATACCCACAGCCGGATACTTCTCCTGCCGATTGCATTTCTCTTTTGTTATTATACACAGTTTTGGAGAAAATGTCCACCTTTTTTTAAAAAATCAGTGTTCCCCCGAAAAATAATGGCGGCAGGCGTACACGTATTCGATGCCGGAGGTAATGGTAAACACCACCGACACCCAAATAAGCACCTGACCGAGCAATAACAGCCCGTCAAATACCAGACCCGGAATGCCAAGTCCCATAAAGAAGGACTGCCAACTGCAAAGTTCCAGCGCCGCCATCATATAAATAATGGACACGAACTGCATCACCGTTTTTACCTTGCCGGACATACTGGCGGCGATGACGTTGCCGTCTTTGGCGGCGATAAGGCGAACCGAAGTCACCATAAATTCCCGGGTGAGCACCAGCATCGGCACCCACACGCTGATGCGACCGCCGGCCAAAAAGCCCAAGAAGGCGGCGGTGGTCAGCATTTTATCCGCCAGCGGATCCAAAAATTTCCCGAGATTGGTAATCAGTCCGCGGGAACGGGCGATCTTACCGTCAAACATATCGGTCAGCGCCGCCGCCCCGAAAACCAGACCGGCAATCAAATAATGAAACGGGAAATCCCACAGCATTAACAGCAGATACAGCGGTGCCAGTACGATCCGCACCACCGTCAGTTTATTCGGCAGATTCATCCACACATTCCCCCATTAAGTCCCAATCCATACAATCGGTAATCTCTACCCGGCGGATCTCCCCCGGAGCGATCGGTAATTTTTTACCGTTTTCATCGGTCGGCCACGGGAAAAATACCTTGCCGTCAATATCCGGCGCATCCGCCTCGGTACGTCCAAACCAGCATTCGGCATACCGGTCGTAGCTTTCCACCAGCACCTCCACCGTTTTGCCGATCTGGTCGGCATTATACCGGTCGGAAATGCGGGTCTGCAGTTCCATAATGATATCCCGGCGGCGATGTTTTTCCTCTTCCGGTACCGGGTTCGGCAGATTGACAGCCGGGGTTCCCTCCTCCGGGGAAAAAGCAAAACAGCCGAGCCGTTCAAACTTCATCTTCTTAATAAATTCGCACAGTTCTTCAAATTCCGCTTCACCCTCACCGGGGAAGCCGGTCATCACGGTGGTGCGAAGGGTGATCCCCGGCACCGTTTCCCGGATGTGGGTAATGAGCGTTTCCAGCGACTCCCGATCGCCGGGGCGATGCATCAGTTTCAGCACCTTGCCGCTTGCGTGCTGGATCGGGATGTCCATATATTTCGCCACCTTCGGCTGGCTCGCCATAACGGTGAGCAGGCGATCGGTGATATGTTCCGGGTAGCAGTAAAGCAGGCGGATCCAATGAAGTCCCTCGAGTTTACACAGTTCCTCCAGCAGTTCCGGAAGCTGACCCTCCCCCGCCCGGTCGGTGCCGTAAAGGGTGGTGTCCTGCGCCACCAACACGAGTTCTTTCACCACGTTATCCACCAATTCCTTCGCTTCAGCCAGCACCGTCTCCATAGAACGGCTTTGCAAAGGACCGCGGATCAGCGGAATAGCGCAGTAGGTACAGCGATTATTACAGCCGTCCCCCACCCGCAGGTAGGCAAAAAAGGAAGGGGTGCTCTGCAGACGTTTGCCGTCCAGTTTCCAGCAGGAAAGATCGGGGAAACAGCAAAGGGTATCCCCCTCCGCCACCGCACGCACCACGTCGGCGATCTCATGATTGGCGCCGAGTCCCAGCACCGCATCACATTCCGGCAGTTGGTCCGCCACCTGCTGTTGATACCGCTGAGCCATACAGCCGGTCACGATGATCTTCTTGATCCGTCCCTCTTTTTTGAGTTCTGCAAATTCCAAAATATTCTCGATCGATTCCTGTTTGGCATCTTCAATAAAGCCACAGGTGTTAACGATCACCACGTCAGCAAGTCCACTCTCTGCCGTAATCTCCATACCGGCATCCTGCAAGGCCGCCAACATCAGCTCCGCGTCCATTTGGTTCTTCGGACAGCCGAGCGATACCATTCCCACTTTAATAGCCATAGTCGGTTTCATTTTCCTCTCCGGCGGACTCGGTCGCCGCTTGTATCGCACGGCGAACGGTATCGTAATCAAAGCCATATCGCGCCAGCGCCGCCGCCGTTTTGTCACGGGCGGCCCGGTCGGACAATCTATTATAATATTTTTTTCGGATCAATGCAAGTGCCTGCTTTAAATCCTCCTCTTCTAATTCAGCCACCGCCTCGGCGGCCTCTTCCCGACCGATCCCCTTTGCATACAGCTCCTGCAAAATGCGACGGCGGGGATAATGTCGGTACTGCTGAAGGTCCCGGGCAAGCCGGCGGGCGTATTCCCGGTCGTTGATCAGCCCCACCTCGGTAAGCCGTTCAACCACCTCGGCCGCCACCTCCCGCTCGGCACAGCGGGTAAGTTTTCGCTCAAGCTCTTTAGCGGCATAGTCTCGCCCGGAGAGATAATAAAGAGCACGGGACCGGGCACGGTTTTTCTCCGACAGGGTTAGCAGTTCATTCAGCACCTGCTCATCCAAAAAGCTTCCTTCCCGGTAGCCGGATTGCTCCAAGGTCGCAGCATCCACCGTGACAAACTCCGGCTCATACCCTTCGAGTGTCACCCGGTACTGCTGTCCGCGAATCTTTTTCAGTTCGATGATACGCATTGGCTACCTCCACAGGAAAAAACCGCTATTTCACAGGGAAATAGCGGTTTTTACAATTAATCGTCAACCACAATATCGATCTGCGCTTTCGCCGCAGGAGCGGACATCTTCGCCGCCGCTTCGATCGGGATTTCCACCGGGGTCATCTTCGCCGCCGCGAGTTTCGCTTCCACCAGCGGATTCATTTTGGACAGTTCTTCCCGCACCTGCTCCTCAATTTCCGCAAACAGTTCAGGATGATTTTTCAGATATTCCTTGGTGTTGTCACGACCCTGCGCCAACCGCTCCTCTTTATAAGAGAACCAGGCGCCGGCCTTCTGAATGATATCAAACTTCACCGCAAGGTCGACCAATTCACCGTCACGGGAGATACCCTGTCCGTAGATGACGTCAAACTCCGCCTCTTTAAAGGGCGGCGCCACCTTATTCTTAACCACCTTGACACGGGTGTGAGAACCGATCGCTTCGCCGGCGCTTTTCAGCGTTTCGGTACGGCGAACGTCCAGACGGACCGACGCATAGTATTTCAGCGCGTTACCGCCGGAGGTGACCTCCGGGTTACCGTATACCACACCCACCTTCAAACGAAGCTGGTTGATAAAGATCGCAATACAGTTGGATTTGGAGACTACCGGGGCGAGCTTGCGCATCGCCTGGGACATCAGGCGCGCCTGCAGACCGACGTGGCTGTCCCCCATTTCTCCTTCGATTTCGGCACGGGGTACCAGCGCCGCCACCGAGTCGAGCACCACGATATCCACAGCACCCGAACGGATCAGCGCTTCCATGATCTCCAGCGCCTGCTCGCCGGTATCCGGCTGGGACACGAGTAGAGAATCCACGTCCACCCCGAGTGCGCGGGCATACACCGGATCCAGCGCATGCTCCACGTCGATGTAAGCGGCTTCGCCGCCCTTTTTCTGCGCTTCCGCTACCGCGTGCAACGCCAAGGTGGTCTTACCGGACGCTTCCGGCCCGAAAATCTCAATAATACGGCCACGAGGCAGGCCGCCGATTCCCAGCGCCGCATCCAGCGCCATAGAACCGGTCGGGATGCTGTCCACCTTCATACCGAGGTTATCCCCCAGTCGCATGACCGCTCCTTTACCGTAGCTCTTTTCAATCTGTTGTAACGCCGCATCCAATGCCTTTTTGCGGTCGTTTTCCACCACTGCGGCTTTCGCCGATCTCTTTTCCGCCATAACTCTCATTCCTTTCGGTGTCTTCCGCCGTTTGGGAAACGATACGTATCGGCGGTGTTACTGCCGTTATTATACAGGGTTTTTTATCAAAAATCAATAGATTTTGCGAAAAAATCGAACATTCGTTCTTATTTTTTTAATTTTCAGGGGCAAAACCGAGTACCACCCGATCGTGCCCGGCAAAATCCTTCACAATTTGCCGGTCCACAAGGCCGGCATCCGCAAACAGTTGCTCCACCGTCGGTCCTTGATCAAATCCGATCTCCACCGCACAAATACCGCCCGGGCGCAGTTTTTTCACCCAGGTTTTCGCAATCGTCCGGTAAAAATCCAGTCCGTCTTTTCCGCCGTCCAACGCCATGGCCGGTTCGTTTTTCACTTCCGGCATCAAGCCGACGATATCCGCCGACGGGATATACGGCGGATTGGACAAAATCGCATCCCACCCGTCCGACAGCCGGTCGGCATCGGTGAAAATATCCCCCGGAAAGATAAAGACGGACAGTTCCGGGTAACGAGCGCAATTTTTCTCTAAAAAGGAGAGGGCGGCGGGGGATTTTTCAAGGGCGGTCACCGAGACGTCGGGAAGCAAGGATGCCACTCCCAGTCCCACACAGCCGCTCCCGGCACAAAGGTCCAGTATCTTCGGCGGGTTTTCTCCCGGCATCCGGCGAAGGGTATCCGCCACCGTTTCGCACAACACTTCGGTGTCCGGGCGAGGGATGAGTACCCCTTCCCCCACCGAAAGGCGCAACGATAAAAAATCCCATTCGCCCAAAATGTACTGAAGCGGACGGCCATTTTCCCGCTCACCTATGGCCCGATCCAGGCGCAACACCTGTTCATCGGTCAACTCCCGGTCATCCGGAATACCGCCGTGCGGCAGGTGGGCGAGATCCTCCAACAAACAGCGTGCCTCGAAAGCGGCGTCCTCACCGGACGCCGCTTGTAACCGCTCTATCGCCGTTTGAAAATAGGTACGATAGGTCATAGCCATCACCAACGATCTAAAGATTCATCCTCCGGGATGACCCGATTCATCGCTTCGATCGCACATTCGATCATACTGTCGTCCGGCTCTCTTGTGGTGATACGTTGCAGCCACATGCCCGGCGCCGAGATGATGCGGGTAAACCGATTGTCACAACGACCCGCCAATTTGATCAGTTCATAGCCGACCCCCACCGACAGCGGAATGGTCAACAGCTTAATGGCGGTACGCAAAATCGTATTCATATCCGGGATCAGCATCGAAATGATCATCCCGACCAAGAGCATCAGAATCATAAAGGAGGTGCCGCAACGGGGATGAAAGCGACTCTGCCCACGAATATTTTCCACCGTCAGCGGCAGACCCTGCTCATAGCAGAAAATAGTCTTATGCTCCGCACCGTGGTACATAAACACCCGGCGAATATCCTTCATCAACGAAACCAGCAGAATGTAACCGACAAACAGCACCATACGGAATACCCCTTCAAACACCCCGCGGAGGATCGCATTGTGAAGGGCCGGAACAAAGGAGGAAAGCAGACGGAACAGAAAAGCCGGCAACCAGATAAACAGCACCACCGCCAACAAAAGTCCCAGTACCACACTTGCCGCCATAAGGCCGTTCATCAGCCAATCGGTGCCTTTTTTCTCTGCAGGATCCTCTTCCTTTTTCGGCGGTTCCTCTTCCAGTCCGCTCAGCTCCGCCGAGCGCATCAGACAGGTGTAGCCGTACCGCATCGAATCAATGAAATTGAACAATCCGCGGATAAAGGGCAGGGTCATCCATTTCGGTTTATTCAGCCCTTTGGTTTCCCACTCTTCCACCACGATCTCACCGGAGACGTGCCGCACCGCCATAGCGGTGGTCTGCGGTCCGCGCATCATAATGCCCTCGATCAGCGCCTGACCGCCTATTGAAGTCTTTTTTGCACAATTCTTTTCGGTCGGTTGATTCATTCTTGTCCCTTTCCTTTCACCGGCAACGTGATGATCACGCTGGTACCAAGCTGTTCTTTACTGTGGACCTCTAAGCTACCGCCGTGACCGGCGATGATCTCATCCGCTACCGCCAGTCCGATACCCGAACCGGGGCGGGTGGTGTCCGCTTTATAAAATTTCCGTTTGATGTGCGGCAGGTCCCTCTCCGCAATACCGCGGCCGGTATCCCCAATGACGATCTGCACCGTTTTTCCCATAAGGGCGGTATCCACCCGCACGGTATCCCCTGCATCGGAATATTTGATCGCATTATCCAGCACGTTGATAAACACCTGCCGCAGGCGGTCGGCATCCCCGCTGATCACCGGCAGTTTGTCGCCGGCCATCACCCGGAAATGAATTCCCTTTTTCTCGGCACGTTCCCGGAACAGAAGCACCGTTTCCTCCAGCACCGCCTCTACGTCGATGAGATCAAAGTGCAGGGTGAGTTTTCCGTTCTGCATCCGGGAGAAATCCAACAGTTCCTCCACCATACCGGACAGCCGGTCGGTTTCATCCGCAATGATCTGCATTCCCTTATCCACCAGTTCCGCATCCTCGCTTCCGATCTGCTGGATCGTTTCGGTCCAGCCGCGAATAGCGGTGAGTGGGGTGCGAAGTTCGTGAGAAACGGAGGAAATGAAATCATTTTTCAGTTGTTCGGCACGACGAATTTCACCCGCCATATAGTTAATGGTATCGCTGAGTTCTCCGATCTCGTCCTCACTGTGCTTTTCCACCCGATAATCGTAGTCCCCCTGGGCGATCCGGCGCGCGGCGCGGCCGATCTCCTCTACCGGGTGAACGATCGAACGGATAAAATAAAAGCTGGACAGGGCGGAGAAAAACAAAATAAGCAATACAATAAGGCCGATCACGATCGCGCTCATCACGATCTGCCGATCCACAAACCGCAGGGTCACTACCAGCCGCAGAGCCCCGATCGGCTTACCGGCATCATCGGTTTGAATCTGGGTGAGCGCCATAATATGCTCGCCGGTACCGCTTTTCCCCCGACGAACCACCCGCTGTCCCTCAGCAGAGAGCGCCGCATTAAAATCTCTTGTCAGTTCACTTCCGGCGGATACAAAGCCGTTAGAGGAAGCCAGCACCGTCCCCTCAGACGAGAGGATGAGCAACTGCATCTGCTCTTTATGATCGAAATTCTCCACAAAAGCGGAGGCCATCCGATTCCAGCTGTCCTCACCCGCTTCGGTGAGTACCAAGGACCGCCGAAACACGTCCGCCCGGTTTTCCAACACGTCCGAAACGCTTTCATAATAAAAGCCGCCAAGCAGCATCACCAATCCTACCGCCGCAATCAACAACGCGACGGCAATCATCGAAAAACCGCGTACAAACCAACGATAGGTAATCGTTTTTTTAACAGCCATCGCGTTTTAGTCCTCCCATTGATATCCTTCGCCCCAAACGGTGAGCAGGTGACGCGGATTCGAAGGGTCTTTCTCAGTTTTCATCCGCAGACGGCGGATATTCACATCCACCACCTTATCGTCTCCGGTATAGGTTTCTCCCCACACCTGCCGCAAAATGTCTTCCCGCTTCAGGCACACCTGCGGGTGGGCGAAAAAGTATTCCAAAATCTGATATTCTACCTGAGTCAGATCCACCGTACGGTTATAAGCGGTCAGGGTACGACTTCGCAGATCCAGCGTAAAATCGCCCCGCTGGATCTTCTCTAAGTACCGTTCGTCCGCCCTGTCACGCAACACCTGTACCCGACGGTACAGCGCCTGTACCCGGGCGAGCAGTTCATTTAAGCTGAAGGGTTTAGTGACGTAGTCGTCCGCACCGCTATGAAGCCCTTCGATCTTTTCCGGCTCCTGCGACCGGGCGGTGAGCATGACGATACCCACGGTCGCATCCTGCGCCCGCAGGCGACGGCAGACGGTAAAGCCGTCCACCCCCGGTAACATCACGTCTAAAAGCGCAATATCCACCGGCTGTTTTGCCGTATCAAATAAAGCAAGAGCCGCTTCGCCGCTGTCCGCTTCCAGCACCTGAAAGCCGGCGCGTTTTAAGCTTAATACCACAAACTCACGAATGGCGCGCTCGTCTTCACACACCAGAATGCATCCCATGGTCTCCCGCCTTTCAGTTAAAGGTCACTAACATATAGCTGATTTTCTCGGTGGTCAAACGATACTCGCTATCCGGGTCATACCAGATACGCAGGTTATCATTCCCCGGCAGGTCAACAAAGATATAGCCCTCCGCCGGCTGTCCGTTATCCCGGTTTTCGGTGTTCTGCACCGCTAAAAACGGCTCGGGCGTTCCGTCCTTTTGCACCGCTTCCAGCCACAAGGTGCGGGTATCCTCATCATACCGGGTGGTGACGGTAGAAATCCACTCATCCTCCAGCTCGATAAAATATCCGTCCGGAAGGTTCACAATACTGCCGAACTGCCGCACCGCTTTTTGGGAAGCGACGTCCCAGCTCATCCATTCGGTGAGCCACTGCCAGGTATCCTCCCCGCTCGCCTGTGGCAGGGTGGATAGCCGGGAGGTCACCGGGAATTCCGGCACCCCGTTTCCGTCCACATCCATAGAAAAGATGCGTACTATCCGGGTGGAAACGGTCGAATTTTGCACGGCAGGGTCCGAAAGCGGAGCTTGCAAATGAATACCGTCCCAATACAAAATTTCCGAAATATAATGCCCCGTATTGAGGGTGGCATCGATATACAGTCCCTCAGCACCGCTGGTGAGCTTTCCGTACAACAGGTTATCAAACGACTGAATGGCATCATTCAAGCGGGTTTCCCCTGCCTTTCGGACCGTCGGCGAAAGCCAGACGTACAAAGAGGCGGTCACCGTTCCGGGGGCATCTACCGACAGCAGCACCAGGTCGTCCCACCCGTCAGCGGTCATATCGCCGGCAAAAAAGCGGTGATATCGACCCACCTCCGATAATTTTTGAATATCGGTGGGGTTCAACTGATAAAGGCAAAGCCGGTTTTCTCCGCTATACAGTTTCCAGCCGACCAGTAGTTCCATTTGGCTATCCCCATTGAGATCGCACACCTGCACCGCATCAATATCGATGTATTCCCCGGTCAGATCCGAAACCGAATACCAACCGTCCCCGTCCCGCCGAAGCAGATGAAGGTGGGTGTATTCCCCGCCGCCGTAAGCATAAAAAGCGACTGCCGTGACCGCCTCCTCCGCCTCGCTGACGTTACCGGTGCTATCCAGCAGCACAAACGCCGATGTAAAAGCGCCGGAAGCCGGGTATTTGAAGGTATAGTGATCGGTGGTCTCCTTCAGGATCGCCGCTTCCAACGCTTGCTGAAGCGCCTGTTGCTCACCCTGGGCACGGGGCGGTTTCAGATACGATTCCACGTCCATGGCACAGCCGCCAAGCAACAACAAACAAAGCACAGCGGCTATCATCCGTTTGATCCCGTGCATGGTCCGACCTCCTTCAAATCATATATACTAAATTATATCGCGCCGACCGCATTCTGTCAATGAAACAGCAAAACCCTCTGCCGTTTTTCAAACGGCAGAGGGTATATTCCTTAGTTTCCGCATTCAATACTGATGCGATTGAAGATATCCAACAGATCCTCGGTGGCGATCTTCTGCTTATCTTCCCCTGCTTTATCCAGCACGATCTGGCCTTTATCCATCATCAAAAGCCGCGAGCCGTATTCCACCGCATACCTGAGGTTATGGGTGACCATAATGGCGGTGAGCCCCTTTTCTTTTACCACCTTATCGGTAATCTCCATAATAATATCCGCCGTATGAGGGTCAAGAGCGGCCGTGTGCTCATCCAGGATGAGGAAATCCACCGGCGTTAAGGTAGTCATAATCAGTGCCACCGCCTGCCGCTGTCCGCCGGAAAGGGTGCCAACGAGCGCGTCCATTTTATCCTCTAAACCCAGTCCCACCGTTTTGAGCTGTTCCTGGTAAAACGCCTTGCGTTCCCGGTTAACGCCACGGGTGAGGTTAAAGGGTTTTCCTTTATTATCCGCCAGCGACATATTCTCCAAAATGGTCATATGCGGACAGGTGCCGGCCGCAGGGTCCTGATACACCCGACCGATCCGGCGGTACCGTTGAAATTCCGGGAGTTTCCCGATATTTTTTCCGTCTAACAGCAGTTCTCCCTTATCCACCGGGATACTGCCGCAGATGATGTTAAGAAGAGAGGTTTTGCCGCTGCCGTTAGAACCCACCACCGACACGAACTCGCCGTCCTTGACGGTGAGGTCAAAGTCGTGAAACAGGCACATTTCGGTGACGGTGCCGGGGTTATAGGTTTTCGAAATCCCTTTGAGTTCGATCATTGCTGTGCCACCCCCGATCGCCGGTCTGCGCGTTTTGCCATAAAGGAAACGATCTTATCGTTAAAGATCAGAATCAGCGCAAACATCACCGCATTGAGCAGTTTCAGATAAATGCCTTCACTATCCACCAGTACCAAATAATTGAGGCACAGCGAATAGATGATCGCACCGAAAATCACCGCAGTGGTATCCTTGATATGCCGCAGGCGGGAAAACACCGCCATACCGATGATGACCGATGCCAGCGCCAGCACCACCTTGCCGCTACCACTGTCGTTATCGTACGAGCTATACAGGTTCGCATACACGGCGCCGGACACCGCCACAAAGCCGTTGGCAAGGGCGAGGCCGAGAATTTTATAGTTCCCGACGTCTTTCCCGAGAGAGACCACCAGCTTTTCATTATCGCCGGTCGCCCGCAGCATATAGCCGAGCTTGGTTTTGAAAAACAGATCAATGAGCACCTTGACCGCCAACACCACGATAAGCTCGATCAAGAGGATCATATAATCGCGGTTGCCGTTGCCCAGCAACTGCACGAACTCACCACTGAAAATACTCTCCAGTTGTTCACTGCGGAAGGAGAAAATGGTGGTGGTCATACCGTTCCGGGTGAGCAGTTGGGTGAGCGCCAAGGTGACCGACAGCATGGCGGTCATCACAATGATACCGCAGAGCAATTTCGAAATGCGGAATTTCACGTGCAGAATACCGGTCACAATACCCGCCAAAAAGCCGAACAGAAAAGAAAGCATAATAGCCGGTACCGGCGGCATGCCGAGTTTCAGCATCAAAATGGTGCAACAAACACCGCCCAAGGGGAACACTCCGTCTACCGACAGATCGGGGAAATCCAGAATGGAATAGGAGATATACACGCCCAGCGCCAGGATCGCAAAGCAAAGACCCATTTGCAGGCCGTCTATCGTGGTGGCAAAAAACAACATAGTAGTCGTCCTTCTATCAAAAATTATTTGGCGACGTCGGTGGCGGTGACGGTGGTGGGAACGGTCAGTCCCAGCGTCTGACACACCTGACTATTGTAGTAGTTATCCGGGTCGGTAACGGTAGCCACCGGAATATCGCCGGCGGCGGTGCCGGAGAGAATCTTCGCCGCCGCTTCGCCGGCTTTCTTGCCGACGTTCATATACTCGATCGAGGCGCTGGCGGCACAGCCCACCTTCACCTGTTCGATCTCCGAACCGAATACCGGAATCTTCTTATCGTTGGTAATGGGGAGAATGTTGGTCTCCAGCTTGCCAACCACCGTGTTATCCAGCAGGTTCACAAAGCAGTCGACACCTTTTGCGATCAGGTCGTTGACCTTGGTATCAATGGTGTTAATATCCGCCACCGCACTATCGAGAATTTCCATACCGTCGTACTTCTGAGCGGCGAACTTCAGGTTCGCCACCTGAATCGGGGAGCTGGATTCTTCGGTGGAGTAAAGAACACCGATTTTAAGGTCTTTTTTACCCATAAAGGCGGTGACCACCTCTAACTGCTTATCAAAGTTCGGGATATCCGAGGAACCGGTCACGTTTTCATAGTTTTCCATCACGGTCGCATCGGTGATCGCGCAGTACACCACCGGCACCCCCTGGTCTGCCGCCGCATTCGCCGCCGCTACCGCCGAAGGGGTGGCAATGGCGATGATGACCGCCGCCTGCTTATTCACCAGGTTATTCGCCTGGGTCTGAGAGACACTGGCATCAAAGTTACTGTTCACGTATTCAACGTTATAATCATCCGGGTTAATGCCGGCCTCTTTCAGTCCGGCCATAATGCCTTCATAGCAGTTATTTAAGGATGCGTGGGAGCCAAACTGAATGATACCAATGGTTTTCTTTCCGTTGCCGCAACCGGCAAAGGACACACAAATCAGCGCTAAAGTCAGCAGAAAAGCCGCAATTTTCATCATTTTTTTCATGACAAACACTCCTATATACAAGATAAATTATCAAAAAACACCAAAATCAGCTTGTTTTTTCGTTTCGCCATCGTATCATACCCATAAAGCATCATCCTTTATAAAAAAATAAAACCCCTGCCCCACTATGGGACAAGAGTTACTCCTGCGGTACCACCCAAATTCGCTTTTCAGCGCTCTTCATGCACCTATCTTATGCACTATCCGCGGTAACGGGCGGCGGCCGTCGTTCCTACTAAAAAACTCGTTCGGATTGCCCTCCCGGGGCCATTCAGCATCCCGTCCGCCACCGTGATCCCACCATCCACGGCTCTCTGTGCGCTTCTCAGCATACCTACTCTTCCCGGTCATCGGTTTCTTTTTTATCAATATAGCACCTGAGCCGGATTTTGTCAATAAAAAAATTACCCGACTTACGATAAAAAGAAAAAAATCCCCTGTCACCGGGGTGACAGGGGATTTATCAACCGATTTGGTTTAGAAGATCAGCGATTAGCCGTTGATCTTGCTGACCACGCCGGAACCGACAGTACGGCCGCCTTCGCGGATAGCGAAACGCAGACCCTCTTCGATAGCGATCGGGGTGATCAGTTCGACGTCCATCTCGACGTTATCGCCAGGCATGCACATCTCCACACCTTCCGGCAGGCTGATGACGCCGGTCACGTCGGTGGTACGGAAATAGAACTGCGGACGATAGTTGTTGAAGAACGGGGTGTGACGGCCGCCTTCGTCCTTGGACAGGACGTAAACCTGGCCATGGAACTTGGTGTGCGGGTTGATCGAGCCGGGTTTGCAGAGAACCTGGCCACGCTCGATGTCGTCACGCTGCACGCCACGGAGCAGAACACCAACGTTGTCGCCGGCCTCAGCGTAGTCAAGCAGCTTACGGAACATCTCGATACCGGTAACGACAGTCTTTCTGCGCTCCTCGGTCAGACCGATGATCTCGATTTCTTCGGACATGGTCAGACGGCCACGCTCCACACGACCGGTAGCAACAGTGCCACGACCGGTGATGGTGAACACGTCTTCAACAGGCATCAGGAACGGCTTCGCGTCGTCGCGTTCCGGGCTCGGGATATACTCGTCAACAGCGTTCATGAGCTCGAGGATCGGAGCATATTCAGGAGCGTCAGCGCCGGTAGCGGTGCATTCCAGAGCAGCCAGAGCGGAACCCTTGATGATCGGAATATCGTCACCCGGGAACTCATACTCGGACAGCAGATCACGGATTTCCATCTCGACCAGCTCGAGCAGTTCCGGATCGTCAACCTGGTCACACTTGTTCATGAACACAACAATGTTCGGAACGCCGACCTGACGGGACAGCAGGATGTGCTCACGGGTCTGCGGCATCGGGCCGTCAGCAGCGGACACAACCAGGATAGCACCGTCCATCTGCGCAGCACC
>JAFSAC010000006.1 GCA_017442265.1 Clostridia bacterium
ATGGACGAGGTGGGCTTTATCGTCACCTACATCACCGACAACGGCTTCCTGAAATTCTCGGTGGTCGGCGGCATCGACAACCGTGTGATGCAGGGCAAACCTGTGGTGGTCGGCAAAAATAAAGTCTACGGCATCCTCGCTTCCAAACCGGTGCATCTCATCGACCGGGACAAACGGGACACCCCTCTGTCCTACCGGGACCTGTCCATCGACATCGGCTGCTCGACCAAAGAAGAGGCCGAGGCGCTGGTTTCTGTGGGCGACCGTGTCTACTTTGATTCTCCCTTCGTCCGCTTCGGCGACGGCTTTATCAAATCCAAAGCGCTGGACGACCGTGCCGGCTGTGCTTTGATGGTCAAAATGATCCAGTCCGAGCTGGAGTACGACACCTGGTTCAGCTTTACCACCCGTGAAGAAGTGGGCGGACAGGGCGCAGCCACCGCCGCTTACACCGTGAAGCCGGACATCGCTGTCGCCATCGAGACCACCACCGCGGCGGACATCGGCGGCGTTTCTGCCGAAAAGAGAGTCTGTCTGCTGGGCAATGGTCCCGCCATTTCCTTTATGGACAAAGGCACCATCTACGACAAAAAGCTCTATGAGCTTGCTATGAATACTGCCAAGGAAAACAACATCAAAGCCCAGCCCAAGATGGGCGTATTCGGCGGCAACAATGCCGGCGGTATGCACAAAGCGGCCGGCGGCGCCCGTCCGGTGGGTGTTTCGATGCCCTGCCGCTACCTGCACACCCAGTCCTGCGTGCTCAAGGAAGAGGACATCACCGCTACCTACGAGCTGCTGGTCAAGCTGAGCGAAGCATTCGCTGTCTGTGATTAAGGCTGTTTTGCCCGGTGACGGATTTTCCGCCGCCGGACTCGACCCCTACTCCGCCATGCTGCACACCGCCCACGCCATCTACGGCGAAGAGGCGCAGCCCCGCTTTTGGCGGGAAGAAGGATCCGGTGCCCTGTGCGCCCTTTCGGGGGACGGACTGATCCTCAGCGGAAGGTTTTCCTCGATGGAGGATCTTGTTTCCCTGTGGGTCATCACCGGCGCCGAAACGCTTCGGGGCAAAAAAGAAGATGTGGCGCCGCTGGCGCAGTATCTGCAAAAAGAGCCGCAGATCCGCCGGATTTTGTCGGCGGACCGCATCGGGCAGCTGTCGGATATCCCCGCCGCGGGAAAGATCGTCTTTCCCTCGCCGGCTAAGGTGTTCCCCCTTTTGCAGACCGTCTTTTCCTTGCCGGACCGCCGCTTTCCCGCCTGGTACTGCGAAAGCTCCCACAAGGTCCGCCACAAACTGGGCTGCATCGCCGCCATCGAAGAAGCGGAAACCGTCGCTGCGACGGCGGGCATCTACCACCAAAATGAGCGGGCGGCGCTGATCAGCTCGGTGGCGACCCACCCCGACTGCCGGGGAAAGGGCTATGCTGCGCAGCTGTGCCGCTTTCTGGCGGAAAAAGCCATCGCCCAGGGCAGATGCGCCTTCGTCATCTGCCGCGAGCCTGCCGCCATCCGGGTCTACAGGCGGGTGGGATTTGTGCCGTGGGGCGAAGAATGGGTCCTTGCGAAAAAGTAAATGATGTGCTATGCTGAAAACCGGTCACCGAAAGGACCGGTTTTCGGTTTTATTATCTAGGACGGAGGAATTCCAATGGAACAGAAGTTTTTCAACATCGATCCCCGTGTCGAAGCCCTTGCCAAAGATGCGGAAAAAGTGTGCGCCGAAGCATTTGCCCGCACCGAGGAAATCGCAGAATACAACAGCCGCAAAGTTCTGGCGGCGTTCATCCATAACGGAGTCAGCGAGAGCCATTTCGCCGGCTCCACCGGCTACGGCTACGACGACCGCGGACGTGACACCATCGAGGCGGTCATGGCCGAGATCTGCGGCGCCGAGGATTCCCTCATGCGCCACAACTTCGTATCCGGCACCCACACCCTGACCACCGCGCTCTTTGGCGTGCTGCGTCCCGGCGATGTGATGCTGTCCATCACCGGTATGCCCTACGACACCATCCAGCCGGTCATCGGCATCAACGGCGACCCCGGCTGCGGCTCTTTAAAGGACTGGGGCGTTGAGTACCGTCAGGTGGACCTTCTGCCCGACGGCACCCCCGATTTCGATGCCATCGCCGAGGCGGTCAAGGATCCCCGCATCAAAGTGGCGTATGTGCAGCGCTCGAGAGGATACAGCCTGCGTCCCTCCATCAATATGGAAGTGATGGAGAAACTCGTCAAAACCGTAAAAGAGAATAATCCCAAGGCCATCTTCATGGTGGACAACTGCTACGGCATCTTCACCGAAAAGGTAGAGCCTACCCAGCTGGGTGCCGATATGGTCATCGGCTCGCTCATCAAAAACGCAGGCGGCGGCATCGCCCGTACCGGCGGTTACATCGCCGGGCGCCGCGATCTGATCGAGCTGTGCTCCTACCGTCTGACCACCCCCGCCCAGGGAAAAGAGGTCGGCTGCACCCTGGACGAGCTGAAAAATATGTTCCTGGGACTGTTTTTAGCGCCCAATACCGTCTGCTCGGCTGTGAAAACCGCCATCTTTGCGGCGGCGCTCTTCGGCGGACTGGGCTTTGCGGTCAATCCGCCCCACACCGAACTGCGCACCGATATCATCCAGTCCATCGAGCTGGGCTCCCCCGAGGGCATGATCGCCTTCTGCAAAGGCGTACAGGCCGGCGCACCGGTGGATTCTTTCGTTACCCCCATGCCTTCTGATATGCCCGGCTACGATGATCCGGTCATCATGGCAGCCGGTGCGTTCCATCTGGGCGCATCCATCGAGCTGTCGGCAGACGGTCCCATCCGTGAGCCCTACGCGGTTTGGATGCAGGGCGGTCTGACCTACTACACCGGCAAGATGGGCATGATGCTGGCGGCACAGACCATGCTGGACGACGGCGTCCTCAAGCTGTAAGCCGGTTGCAAACCGATGGGGTTTGTGCTATCGTAAAAAGAAAAAGAGGCGTTTTCGGGCGCCTCTCATCTGCGGAAGTGGCGGAATGGCAGACGCGCCGGTCTTAGGAGCCGGTACTTCGGTGTGTGGGTTCAAGTCCCATCTTCCGCACCAGAAAAGAAACCTCTTTTGTCTACCAAGACAAGAGAGGTTTTTGTTTTCTGGTGAGAAATGCATGGTTTGTGAGATAATGAATTCTATAAATAAGAATTTGCTGGTCAAATTTCACTCTACCAGTGGTTTACATCTCCTCACTAAACCAATGGTGGGTGTGTTTTCTCCTCTTATTTAGCCATACTGAATGCGAAAGGAGGTAGTCTATGAACCAAATAAAAATCGGTAGATTTATAGCCGAGTGCAGAAAGAAATTAAACTTAACACAAATGCAATTGGCAGAAAAACTGGATATCACCGACAAAGCAGTATCCAAGTGGGAACGCGGTGTGGCAATGCCCGATACTTCGATAATGCTTGAACTGTGTGATATTCTTTGCATCAGTGTAAATGAATTATTAATTGGGGAGAAAATCAATATGGAAAATAATAATCAGAAAAACGAACAGCTTTTGATGGATATGGCAAGGGAATTAGAGAAGAAAAACAAAACAATTTGGTCTTGCATGTGGGCAATTATGATCGTAAGTATGGCGGCGTTACTTGCAGGTATATTTATTGCTGCATTTTTGATTCCCGAAGGAGTGTGGCAGCTTGTCGCAATTCTTAGTGCTTGTATTGTGTTTTTGATACCGTGCTTCTATGCAGTAAAACTTGAGGTAAGCGTAGGTGTTTATAAATGCCAGAATTGCGGTCACGAAATTGTTCCTACCTATAAAGAAGCGATGATGGCAATGCACAGAGGCTTTACCCGTCACTTAATGTGTCCTAAATGTAACAAACGCACTTGGTGCAAAAAAGTAGTGAAGAAGTGAATTTCAAGATATCGAACAAAGCAGACACACTACTTTTTGTCGTTCTTACCCCTACTTACACTACTTTTAGTCGCTCTTTGGCAATAAAAAAGCACCCCGTTTGGGGTGCTTTTCTTATTCCTCTAACAGCTTCAGCATCTCCGGGAACGGTTGTAAGCTCCGCTTTAAAATGCCGGTCATCTGTGCGATCGCGACCCCGTAGTTGACCATGGGGATCTGGGCATCCTCGGCCGCGTGGATGCGGCGCTCCATTTCCTTGCCGTTCAGCATACAGCCGCCGCAATGCACGATCAGTTTGTATTCCGACAGATCCTCCGGGAACTCGCCGCCGGAGGTAAACCGATAATCCGGTTTCACCCCGGAAAACTGCTCGATCCAGCCGGGAAGCTTCACCGTGCCGATATCGTTGCATTGCCGGTGGTGGGTACAGCCCTCCGAGATCAGCACCCGGTCGCCGTCCTTTAAACTTTTCAGCATTTTTGCACCCTTCACCAGCGTTTTGAGATCTCCCTTGTACCGGGCAAACAGGATCGAAAAGGAGGTGAGCGGAATCGTGTCCGGAGTATCCTCTGCCACCTTTTTAAACGCCTGCGAATCGGTAATGACCAGTTTCGGCGGGGTTTTGAGAGCGGCGATGGTGTCTTTCAGCTCGGTATCCTGACAGGTGATAAAGATGCCGTGTGCATCCAAAATATCCCGCATCGTTTGCTGTTGCGGGAGAATCAGCCGCCCCTTGGGAGCTGCTTCGTCAATGGGGGTAACCAGCACCACCACGTCACCGGGGGCAAGCAGGTCCGACACGATTTTCCGGTTGTGTGCGGTGGGCTTTGCGAGTTTTGCGATCGCTTCCTTCAGCTTATGAATATCCTCTCCTGTTTTTCCGCTGACGTACAGGGCATTGACCGGGAGCGGCGGGCGAGCGGATAATTCATCCGCTTTGTTGTAGGCGATCAGATAGGGAATCCCCTGTTTTTCAAACAAGGTGACAAGGGCGTTGTCCTCAAAGGATAAGCCGACGGTGGCATCCACCACTAAAACAGCTATATCGGCATAAGACAGCACCTGACGTGCCTTTTGCACCCGTAGTTCGCCGAGGGTACCGTCGTCGTCCAGCCCCGGGGTGTCGATGATCACCACCGGGCCGAGCGGCAACAGTTCCATTGCCTTTTTAACAGGATCGGTGGTGGTGCCTTTCACATCCGACACCACCGATAATTGTTGCCCGGCGACTGCGTTCACAAGGGTGGATTTTCCGGTGTTTCGCATACCGAAAAAGCCGATATGCAGGCGCTCGGCGGATACGGTATCATTCAGTCCCATGGTCACTACTCCTTAGAACCGGAAATCGCGGCGGTCGGATCCGCGGATCCAGTCGATATTTTGCTCGGCGATCTGGCGCACCTTTTCTTTCGGGATACGGTTCAGTTCCTCGGCAATCACCTCATACCCCCGCTCTTTGGTTTCGGGGGAAGCGTAATCCTCCAAATATTCCGACAAGGTCATCAGCGCGTTGGGATGACAGCAATTTAAGATCTGCCCGGTCTTGCACAAACTCATAAACCGGTCGCCGGTCCGTCCCTCCCGGTAGCAAGCGGTGCAGAAGGAGGGAATGTGGCCGTTGTCCATTAACCACCGCACCACCTCGTCAAGGGTACGCTGATCGGACACGTCAAACTGTTCGGTATCGTGCGGGCGTTCCTCCTGGGTATAGCCGCCCACCGAGGTGCGGGACGCGCCGCTCACCTGGGACACCCCCAGCCGTAAGAGCTTCGAGCGCACCTCTTCGCTTTCGCGGGTAGAGATGATGATGCCGGTGTACGGGACCGCCAGCCGGATGCAGGCGGTGATTTTGGCAAAGGTCTCGTCGTCAATGCTGTTGCCGAAATCATCCGGGTTGATATCGTCCGCCCGCTTGACACGGGGAACGCTGATGGTATGGGGGCCAACCCCGTGTACCGCTTCTAAGTGTTCGGCGTGCATCATCAGTCCGGCAAACTCGTACTTGTACCGATCCAGCCCGAACAATACGCCGAGTCCCACGTCGTCAATGCCGCCTTCCATAGCCCGGTCCATTGCCTCGGTGTGGTAATCATAATCGTGCTTGGGTCCGGTGGGATGCAGGGCGAGATAGTTTTCCTTGTGATAGGTTTCCTGGAACAGGATATAGGTACCGATACCGGCTTCTTTCAACTTGCGGTAGTTCTCGACGGTGGTCGCCGCAATGTTGACGTTCACCCGCCGGATCGCACCGTTTTTGTGATGAATGCTGTAAATGGTCTTGATGCATTCGAGGATGTATTCGATCGGATTGTTGACCGGGTCTTCCCCTGCTTCGATTGCGAGCCGCTTGTGTCCCATATCCTGCAGGGCGATCACCTCTGCCTTGACCTCTTCCGGGGTCAGCTTTTTCCGCGGAATGGTCTTGTTTTTCAGGTGGTAGGGGCAGTAAACGCACCCGTTCACACAGTAGTTGGAGAGGTATAAAGGCGCAAAAATGACGATGCGGTTGCCGTAAAAGGCGAGCTTGATCTCCTCGGCGATCTCGTAGATCTTTTCCACCTTTTCGGGGATATCGCACGCCAGTAAAACGGATGCCTCCCGGTGGGTCAGTCCCGAGCAGACACACCCGGTTTCGGTCTTTTTCGGGCGCGCCTTTTCGAGCAGAGCATCAATCAGTTCTACGTTATGCTTGTTCGCCTCGGCATATTGAAGCGTTTCCAAGATTTCATCGTGGTTGATAAATTCCTCCGCTTTGAGGGATTTCGGGTTGTAGATAGCCATAGGGTCAGTTCCTCTCTTTCTTGATATCGCCGCGGTCGGTCACGATCTCATATCCGATCGATCGTATCCGGCTTGCGAGTCGGTCGCGGGCTTCTGCCGCTTCCTCCCCGGTACAGATTTTGTTGTTATACAGCTCATACTTTTCCCTCACCGTGACCGGCGAGAGATTCGGCATCACCACGTTTGCTCCGGCCTTAATACCCATTTCCCGACCGCTCGGATGAATGGTGCCAAGAGCGGTGGTGGAGGGGAGCAGTACCGGCGGGTGAATCAGCCGGACAATAGATAATAAGTAACAGGTCAATTCCAACGTCCCGGCGGCTTCTCCGGCAAAGGGGGTGTCCTTGTGCGGGATAAAAGGGCCGATCCCGCACATATCCGGCTGAAATTCTTCAATAAATTTCAGATCCTCCGCGATCGTTTCGGCGGTCTGGTAGGGGGATCCCACCATAAAGCCGCATCCCACCTGATACCCGATCTCTTTGAGATCGCGCAGTGCTTTCATCCGTGTCGCCAAGGACATGGTGGACGGATGAAGCTTTCGGTAGTGGGTCTCGTTGGCGGTTTCGTGCCGTAAAAGATACCGATCCGCCCCGGCATCAAATAACCGCTGATAGCTCTCCCGGCTCCGCTCCCCCAGCGAAAGGGTGATAGCACAGTCGGGGTATTTCTCCTTGATGTTCCCGATCAGGGAGCAGAGCACCTTATCGGTGAAAAACGGATCTTCGCCCCCTTGGAGCACAAAGGTGCGAAACCCGAGAGAATACCCCTCGTCGGCGCAAGCAAGAATTTCCTCCGGGGTCAGCCGATACCGGTCGGCGTGAGGATTGCTGCAGCGGATACCGCAGTACAGACAATCGTTTTTACAGATATTGCTGATCTCGATCAGCCCGCGTACAAACACCGTGTTGCCGTAAATCTCCTGCCGCACCTTGACCGCCCGTTTGGCAAGCTCTGCGGCAGCTTTCGGGGTGCGGTTTTGGATCAGTTCGGTGTACTCCGAAAGGGTTAAGCGGTGGGTGGTGGTCAGCTTTTGGATCAAAGCGGCGACTCTGTCAGTCATTCGCCTTCACCGCCGACAGCGCCGTTTTGACACTGATGCCGTCAAGGGAACCCACCTTACCCGCCAGCGCCGAGATGACGTCCTGCGGGGCATCCAGCGCTAAACTGATGATGTTGATGTCCCGGGCGGGATAGGGAAGTCCCATGCGACCGATGATGTAATCGCCGTATTCGTGTAAGAGGGAATTGAGCCGATCCACCGTGTCTTTTTTCTCCACGATAATGCCCATGACCGCTACTCTGTTTTCCATAATGACACCTCCGAAAATAAAAAGCCGTACCTGACAAAAGGTACGGCTTTCAACCCCACAGTTTTGTTTTGTTGACCGCACCTTTCACGCAGAAAAACTCTTAGTGTCAGGCTGTACTTTCAGTATACTATATTCCTGACGAAAATGCAATAGAATATCGCAAGAACAGGGGTTTTTCTTGATTTTTTACCTTCGGTATGATAGGATAAAACCGTAAAAACCAACCTTTTTTTAAAAACTCACGATCGAGGGGAGATCAACCGCTATGAAAGTGTTATTGATCAACGGCAGTCCGCATGAAAAGGGGTGCACCTTTACAGCCCTTTCGGAGGTGGAAAAGGTGCTGAAAGCCGCCGGGGTGGAAACTCAGTGGGTGTGGATCGGAAAACAGCCGGTGGCCGGCTGTACCGCCTGTCTTTCCTGCCGGAAAACCGGGCGCTGTATCGTAGACGATCCGGTCAATTCGATCATCGATCGGTTGGACGAAATTGACGGATTGGTGGTCGGCTCGCCGGTATACTATGCCGGGGCGGCCGGACAGCTTTGTGCTTTTCTGGATCGCCTGTTTTATACCGCCTCCTCCAAAATGGCGGGAAAACTCGGTGCGGCGGTGGTATCCTGCCGCCGCGGCGGAGCCACAGCCGCCTTTGATCGCCTGAATAAATATTTCACCATTTGTAATATGACGGTGATCGGTTCGCAGTATTGGAACCAGGTGCACGGGAACAACCCGGAGGAAGTGAAACAAGATTTAGAGGGGATGCAGACCATGCGTACTCTGGGACAGAATATCGTGTATCAACTGCAAAATCGCGCCGCGGGTGAACAAGCAGGGGTAAAGCGCCCCGAATACGAGCCGTCTCAGCGCACCAATTTTATCCGTTAAAGCATAACCCGTTGACAATTGTCAGCGGGTTATATATAATTATAGTAATTATGTATGTTGAACGGAGGAACGAGATGCTGCGATTACAGGTGGCGGGAGTGGAGATCCAACTGCAAACGGATAACGATGCGTTTTTTGCCAAGCGGACGGCGGAGTACGTCAGCGACGGTACCGCACCGGTGCAATTATCCATGATAAGTCACGTGGTGGATGAAATCACCTTGCCGGAGGGCGAGCATCTGTTTTCCGCCAACCGTTCCCGTATTATGCGGTTGCCGGACGGCGATATGGCGCATTACACCTATTCGCTCGACCGTCAGCATATCATTCAGCTGACCCGCTATAGCCCGGACTATTCCCGTACCGAGCTGTGGAGTGCGGTGCCTCCGAATGACAACTGTACCTCGATCGATTATGAATATGCGTACACCGGCTTTGCCTTTGCCAATCGCTTGAGTGCGCTCGGCGGTGCGGTACTGCACGGCTCGGCGATTGCGTATCGGGGAGAGGGCGTTATCTTTTCCGCCCCTTCCGGTACCGGAAAATCCACCCATACCACCTTTTGGAAAGAGTGCTTTGGGGACGAGGTCATTTTTGTGAACGATGATAAACCGGCGCTTCACTTCCCGGAGAACGACCGTCCTATCGTATACGGCAATCCGTGGAGCGGCAAAACCGACCTCAACACCAATATCGCCGTTCCGCTCAAAGCGATCGTGTTTTTGGAGCGGGGAGAGGAAAATGCGATCCGGCAGTTGGATTTTACCGAGAGTATGTTCCATATCAGTGAGGAATTGGTACGTCCCTTTATGGATGAAAAGTTAGGCGAGAAGCTGGTGGACCGTATGGTCCAGCTGGCTTTGGGAACCCCCGTGTATCTGCTTACCTGTACGAAAGAGCCGAAAGCGGCCGAATTTGCCCGTCGGGTGTTGTTTGATTGATCTTAATTCATCGAAAGGATTGATTAGCCATGAAAATCAAAAGCGGTTTTGTACTGAAAACGATCGGGGATAACCACGTAGTGGTGCCGGTAGGTGCCCAGACGGTGGATTTCCGGAGTATGATCACCTTAAACGGCAGCGGCGCCTTTATGTGGGAGAAGCTGGCCGAGGGTTGCACCGAGGAGCAGCTGCTTCAGGCGGTGCTTGCGGAATACGAAGCGGATGCCGCTTTGGTACAGCAGGATATCGCGGCGTTTGTCAAACAGCTGCGTGATAACGATTTGGTGGAGGAATAACCAGTGGAGCGGCAACAGTTGGTGCTCACCGACCCGGCAGAGCTTTCCCCGGTCGTTCAGGCGTGCCTGGAAAACGGCTCGGAGGTGGTTTTGACCGTCACCGGAAACAGTATGCGCCCGATGCTCCGTCACCGACGGGATCAGGTGATCTTAAAGCGGTGTGACCCCCGTCATCTGCAGGTGGGGGATCTGCCGTTGTACCGTCGTGCCGACGGAACGCTGGTGCTTCATCGGGTGGTAGCGCTCGGTGTTTCTACCTATACCATGTGTGGCGATGCCCAGACTGAAAAGGAATACGGCGTTCCGTGGAATGCGGTGCTGGCGGTCGCGGTTGGTTTTCACCGCGGCAAAAAGATCGTATGGTGTAACCGCCTGTCCTACCGCCTGTACGTACGCTTGTGGATGTTGCTGATGCCGTTACGTCCGATCTTGCTGAAAGGCATTCGGTTGATGACCCGCGGCTATCGGAAGGTACGCGGTATTTTTCAGAAGAAGGCAGGAAGATCATGAAGAAACAGCATGCTCTTTTGTGGATATGGCAAAGTGTCAAGCAACAGTTTGGCTGGATTCTGCTGCAAATGCTGACCAGCGTGCTGATCTCGCTTGGCTTTGTCGGCTTTGCGCTTATCTCCCAGCGGGTGGTGGATATGGCCACCGGCACTATGGAAGGAAATATGTGGCGGGAAAGCGCTCTGCTGCTGGCTATTCTTCTGTTTCAGGCGGTAGCGAATATTCTCGATCACCTGTTACAGACCCGCTCGATCGCCAAGGTGGGTATGTGTATAAAGGAACGGGTATTTACTGGGCTGTTTCATAAGAAATGGCAGGCGGTCAATCCCTTTTCCTCCGGCGACCTGCTCAACCGGCTGACCAGTGATGCTACCACCACGGCCACCGCCGCCAGCCAATTACCGCCGCGGCTGATCTCACTGCTCGCACGCTTGGTGGCGAGTATGACCGTGCTGTTGGTTATGGACCCGTGGTTTGCGGTGATTCTGCTTGCGGCCGGTCTGTTTTTGCTGATCTTCACCCGCCTGTGCGGAAGATTTATCAAAAAAATTCATAAGGATTGTCAGGAAAGCGAAGGGGACACCCGCTTTTTTATGCAGGAATCGATTGAAAACTGGCCGGTGGTGCAGTCGTTTGGCGTGGGTGCCTGGGTGCGCCGTCGGTTAGGAGCGTTGCAAAACCGGAATTTGAAATTCCGGATGCGGCAGGCACGGGTCAGCGTGGTGGCCAATTCCTTGGTATACCTGATGTTTTCCGGATGTTACTACGTGGCGCTCGCATGGGGTGCCTGGCGGCTGGCGACCGGGGTGATCACCTTCGGTGCTTTGACTGCGTTTTTACAGTTGGTTCAGCAGGTGCAGGCACCGCTTCGGAATATGTCCGGGGTGTTGCCGCAGTATTACGGTATGATTGCTTCTGCCGAACGGTTAATGGAGTTGGAGGACTTGCCGGACGAGCCGCCGGCGGACAAAACCGTACCGTGTGAAAAATGGCGGGCGCTTACCGTGTCCGATCTTACCTTCTCGTACGATCGCACCACCGTGTTTGACAACGCTTCGTTGACGGTGAATCGCGGCGAGTTTGTGGCGATCGCCGGGTATTCCGGTATCGGAAAAAGCACCTTCTTTAAATTGCTTCTTGGCTTTTTGGAGCCGAACGCCGGACAGGTTGTATGCGACACCGATGACGGTCCGGTGCCGGTAGGACAGGCGACCCGTCCGCTGTTTTCCTACGTCCCGCAGGGGAATTTGCTGTTGTCCGGTACCATTCGTCAGAATTTGACCTTCTGTTGCGAAGAGGCGACCGATGAACAGATCTGGGAAGCGGTCCGGGTGGCGGCGATCGACGATTTTATTCGTGAACTTCCGCAGGGACTGGAAACCGAACTGGGTGAACGGGGACTCGGCCTGTCCGAAGGACAGCTTCAGCGGCTGGCGATCGCCCGCGGGGTGTTGTACGGTGCGCCGGTACTGTTGCTGGATGAGGCGACTGCCTCGTTGGATGAGGAAACCGAGGAGAAGGTGCTGAAAAATCTGCGTAGCTTGCCGGATAAGACCTGCATTTGTATTTCTCACCGTCCTGCCGCCTTGAAAAACTGCGATCGGGTACTGCGGGTCCGGGACGGACGTTTTGAGGAGGATTCTCTTGAACAAGAATAAGCTGGTACGTATCGTACTGCTGATTTTGATTATTTTGACCGTCCTCTTTATTTGGTCCAATTCCCTGCGGGGACGGGATGATTCCTCGTTGCAAAGCGGACGGGTGCGGGAATTCTGTCAGCGGATATTGGATACCCTGGGTATTTCGCTGACCTTGACCAATCATCTGGTCCGAAAAATGGCGCATTTTCTGGAATTTTTCCTGCTCGGCCTGGAATTGACCGTTTACGGTATTCATAGACGGGCACTTACCCGCCGGGACGTGACCGATATATTGCTGTCGCTGTCCGGAGTGGCTTTTTTGGATGAAACGCTTCAGATCTTTTCTGCCAGGGGACCGGCGATTGCGGACGTATGGCTGGATATTTCCGGTGGGGTAACCGCCATGCTTTTCACCTTCGCTTTTTATTATCTTGTGAGCGCTTGCCGCCGTCGTGGGAAAACTCGTCGGTAAGGGGTGTCTTTTCATTGACACCGTGAATGTGTTTTGGTATAATTAATTTTAATTTAGCAATCAATCTATTGATGTTCACAGAAAGGGATGCTCTATGCAGCAATATGATGTTCGCGCGATCGGTCGTCTGCTGGCGGCTAAATTACTACCGCTTTTGATCAGCACCCTGATCGGGGCTGTCTTATTAGGAAGTCTGGCGGTTTTTGCGATGAAGAAGCAGTACACCTCTCAGGTGTTGATGTACGTATCCAATCTTGAAAATGCAGAGCAGACCGACTCCCTTTCTTATTTGAATATCTATTCTTCGGCGCGGCTGGTGCAAACCTATATTGAGGTGTTGGAAGATCCGGCGTTGCTTACTGCGGTTGCCCCGCAGCTCAGCCGGGCGGTCACCTCCGGTCAGCTGGCGAATATGCTGACCTTCAGTAGCATTGAAAACACGGCGTTGTTACGCATTTCGGTGACCGCCGACGATCCGACCTTTGCGGCGGAGGTAGCGCACGTGGTGTCCGAAACGGCGCCGCAGATGCTTCAAAAGGTGGTGGGTGCCGGTTCGGTCAAGACGGTGGGTAGCGCCCGCCAGGGCGCGAAAACGGCGCCCAATGAGGCCAAGATGACCCTGATCGGCGCGTTGCTCGGTTTTGCTATCACCGCGGCGATCATCCTGATACGGTATATCAACGATAACACCGTTAAAACCGAAGCGGATATCAAACAGCGGTTGGACGTGCCGGTTCTCGGCGTGATTCCGCGTTTTGCCCGCGAGACGGCAGGAGGGAAGAAGAATGGCAACTAAACAACATTCCTCCGATCGTTCGATCGCTCAAATCACCAACAGCTTTGAGATCGTGGAAGCGTATAAGACCCTGCGTGCCAATCTGATCTTTTCTATGGCACCGATGTCCCGGAAGGTGATCGTCATCTCCGGTCCGGAGCCGAACACCGGAAAATCCACCACCAGTTGTCATATTGCTGTGATGATGGCGCAGACCAGCAAACGGGTGCTTTTGATCGATGCCGATCTTCGCCGTCCGAAATTGCACCGGTTTTTCCGGGTGAATCACGCTGGCGGCTTGACCAGTCATCTGCTCAGCGGCGGTGATTGGGAAAAATGCGTTTGCAAAGAGGTGGCGCCGCATCTGGATCTGATGACCGCCGGTCCTATTCCGCCGAACCCTTCTGAATTGCTCGGTTCTCAGCGGATGAGCCATTTTTTGGACCAGGTCGCCGAACAATACGATTACGTGTTTATTGACACCTCGCCGATCAACGTGGTGACCGATGCGCTGGTGCTGTCTGCCCGTACCGCCGGTACGGTGTTGGTGGCGCGTCAGAATCAGACCGGCTACGATGAACTTCAGCAAGCGATCGAGGGGATCAAAAAGGTGAACGGTACCCTGCTTGGTGTGGTGCTCAACGATTACCAGCCGAGTCTTTCTGAAGAAAAACGGCTGGCCTACCGTCAGTACGGATACGGAGAGCCAAACGAAAAGAAATAACTGAAAGAGCCGTTCCGACGATTCGGAACGGCTCTTTTTTTATTCTTTTTCGGTCAGATGTCCGGCTACCCGCATATTCGGGTACCCCCATTGCCGTAACACCTCATACGCTCCCACCGCCACCGAATTGGAGAGGTTCAGCGATCGGGCGCGGTCGTCGTCGATCATCGGCAAGCGGACACACCGTTCGGGGTGCGCCCGCAGTAAATCTTCCGGCAGGCCTGCCGTTTCTTTTCCGAATAGGAGATACGCTCCGTCGGGATACTGAACGTCGGAATGAATGTGGCTGGCCTTGGTGGAAAAATAAAAGAAGGGGCCGTTATTTTTCGCAAAAAAATCATCCAGATTGGGGTAGGTGGTAATATCGAGAAGCCGCCAGTAATCCAGCCCCGCCCGCTTTAATTGCCGGTCATCGATCTTGAACCCGAGCGGTTCAATGAGATGTAACCTGGCACCGGTGGCGGCACAGGTGCGGCTGATATTGCCGGTATTTTGCGGGATTTCCGGCTCCACTAACACAATGTTGAGAACAGGCATACCGTTTCGTTCCTTTCTGTTTGCTGAGGTTATTGTATCATTTTCAAAAAAGGATTGCAATCATCTGTTGGAAATTCCTGCCGGGAATAGCCGGGGAATGCGGGGTAAGGATAGAGATAGAAAGGAGGAACGGATATGGCCAAAGGTATGATGAAAATGATGAAGGGGATCGGCATCGGTATGGCGCTCGGGTGTATGGCGGGTGCGGTTGGCAGTTATTATCTGTACGATAACCGGAAAGGCATTAAACGGAATATGGGCCGGGCGTTGCGCTCGGTCGGCGATCTGGTGGATGACGTCACCAGCTTTTTTTAAGGTGCAAAAACGGTCACTGTCGGTTGACGGTGACCGTTTTTGAATTTTCGGTGAACCCTCTTTACTTTTATATGACCGATATGATATGATAGTAAGGTAATAAAGAAAAACGATACCACCGAAAGGAATGGCTTACATAATGGCGAAAAAGACACCGAAAAACGTCCCGGAAACCACCGCTGACTCGATTTTATTCAGCGACCGTCCGGCGATGACCGCACAGGAAAGACAGGCGCTCGCCCGGGAACAAAAACAGGCGAAAAAGGAAGAAAAACGGGCAAAAAACCGGGAGCTTTTAGCCGGTATGTGGGAGCGGATCGCCCCCTCTGCCGAATCCCGCAAGGCGACCATGATTCTCCTTTTGCTCATTTTGGCGGTGATCGTGATCGCCGTGGTACTGCTCGCGTTGCAAATGGCTCCGGCCGGGCAGGAGATCAAGCCCGGCTCCAATTACTACGTCAATACCGGCGATCTGCCGGAAATGACCGAGGACTCTTATGCCTCGATCAATGAGATTTATTACACCCAAAACGGCGGTGTGCAGGTGTATCTCACCCTCGGCAACCCGCATCTCACCGCTCAGCGGCCGGTTCGCATCCAGGTGAAGATTATGAACGGGGAGGACAAGGTGATCGCCGCCGCGTCCCACGAAAGCATCCCCGAAAACTTCTTTATCGTCGAGCAGGGATATGAAGCGTATCAGTTGTATATTCCTAAAAAATTCGTTCAGATAGCGGATGATCCGTTGACCTCCATTAAGTACGATATTTTGGTGGATTACGTGGAATACGTGAAAAAATAAGGAGAAAACGATATGGGAAAGAATTCCAAAGCGCGTGAAGAGCGCCGCCTTATCAAATTAGAACAGCAGGAACAAGCAGAACAGACGGCCGTTCTGCGCCGCCGGCGCAAACTGATTATCGGTCTGGTTGCGGGCGCTCTGGCGCTCTTGATCATCGCGGGCGCTGTGTTGGGGGTGATGGCCGGTAACGGATTTTTCCGTCGTCGCAGCATCTCCATGGAAACGCCCAACTTCAAGGTGACCGACCAGATGATGTGTTACTACGTGTATTCCTTGTTTCAGGGATCTGTCAGCCAGTACGGGCAGTCGGCAGGCATTACCCTCGACACCTCGATGAAGAAGCAGTTTTTAGAGCCCGATTACTCCTGGTTTGATTATTCCTCTGAGCGGGCGCAGGCGAACCTTCATCAGATTCTGCTGTTTGCGGAAAAGGCAAAAGAGCAGGGGGTCACCGTGTCCGAGGAAGAACGTCAGTCTATAGACCAATACCTGGAATCGGTGGATATGACCGCCTACCAAAAGGTGTTCAGCTGTACCAAGGAGGACCTTCGTCAGGCGCTGGAGCTTAGCTCTCTCGCTACCACGATGCACAGCAAATTAATGGAAGAAATCGAGATCACCGATCAGGAGATCACCGATTATTATAAACAGAATGAAAAGTATTTTCAAAAGATCGATTATAAGGTGATCGCCTTCCCGTACGGTGAGGACGGCTGGTTTGACTCGGCGGAGAGCGCGAAAGATGCCGCCGAGCAACTCGCCCGTGCCAAGACCGAGGTGGAGTATGAGGAGAAAGCGACCGCCATTTTGGATATGCTCGGCGCCAACGACGTGGATATCTCCAACCAGTTGGAAAACGCTGAGTATACCAACTACTACGTGGAGGGCGACAAATTCTTTGAATGGGCGTATGCGGATGGACGGAAAACGCTTGAAACCTACGTGCAGGAAGCCGAAACCGCCTATTACGTATATCAGCTGATGAGTTTGCCGGCGCGGGACGATACCCATACGGTGGACGTTCGTCATATTCTGCTGACCGCCGACACCTACGGCTCGGATGATAAAGCCAAGGCCAAAGCCGAGGAACTGCTGAATAACTGGAAAAAGGGAGCCGCTACCGACGCTACCTTTGCCGCCCTTGCCACCTCCTTTACCGAGGACCCCGGTTCGCAGGAAACGGGGGGACTGTATACCGGTGTTGTGACAGGCGAAATGGTGGAAGAGTTTGATGCCTGGTGCTTTGATGCCGCTCGTCAAAAAGGAGATACCGGCATCGTTAAGACCACTCACGGTTATCACATTATGTATTTCGTGGATGCCGGAGAACCGCAATGGAAAACCAGCGCCAAGAGCGCCGTGATGTCCGAAAAAACGGTTCAGCTGTGTGAAGAGTATGAAAAGACCTGGCCGATCACGGTGCATGAGAAGCATATCGCTCGTCTGCCGCTGTAAAACGAACAAAAAAACCGCCCTCTTACGAGGGCGGTTTTTTTATGCTTTCCGAAAGAAAAAAGACGGTTTTGCGACCTCTTTTCGGCAGGATTTTCAATGACACGGCGGTATACTGAACAGGGAAGTGGTAGTATGCCGGTCATTTACATAGACGTTCTTTTTATTTTAAATTTATGGGTGGATTTTTGTCTGCTCAGCGCCACCGCCCGGCTGAGACGGTTGCCGGTCAAACGCTGGCGCCTGTTTCTCGGTGCCGCCGCCGGGGCGGCCGGCAGTTGCGTGCTGTTTTTACCGCCTATGGGGTGGCTTATGGCCCTTTTGGTGCGCGCGGTCGGGACGGTCGCACTCACCCTCATTACCTTTTCGGCTTATGACCGGCGAACCTTTTTTAAAACACTGCTCACCTTTGTGGTGTTATCCGCCGCCTTTTCGGGACTTGCGACCATGTTGTGGTATCTTATCACCCCGGCCGGCTTTTTGGTGGTGAACGGGGTGGTGTATTATGATGCCCCTGCCGGCGTGTTGATTATCACTACAGCGGTAAGTTACGTGGCTGTTTGCTTATTTGAATATTGTTTTCGCCGTCGTGCCCCTAAAAACCGCCGGTATCAGTTACGGGTTCAAAATCGGGGGAAAACGGTGGTATGTACCTGCCTGTACGATAGCGGGAGCACCCTGCGGGAACCCTTTTCCGGCAGTCCGGCGGTGGTGATCGACCGGGCGGCGGCAGAAGGGCTGTTGCCGCCCGGGTGGCCGCCGGGAACCGTCGGGCATACCGGCGGGCATTTTCGTTTTATTCCTTTTCGAACCTTGAGCGGGGAAGGACTGCTCCCCGCCTTTCGGCCGGAATATATGGCGGTGGTGGGTGAAAACGGAAAATCGCTGGATGTTTCCGGGAGTTTTCTGGCGGTGTGCGACCAGTTAGGGTCTGGGGAATATACGGCGCTGATTGGTACCGATATCGGCGATTTGATGACAGAAAGGAACGGCAGATAGATGAAATCCCTGTTTTTACGCTTCAAAAATTGGTTGCGGCGGTTGCTGGTCGGCGCCGAGGACAGCTTTTATATTAACGGCAGTGTCATTCTGCCGCCGCCGCTCACCCCGGAGGAGGAAAAGGTGGTCTTTGCCCGCATGAAGGAGCAGGACCCCAAAGCCCGGGAATTGCTCATCACCCATAATTTGCGGCTGGTGGTGTATATCGCCCGCAAATTTGAAAGCTCGGGGGTGGGGATCGAGGACCTTATTTCGATTGGGACAATCGGGTTGATCAAGGCGGTGAACACCTTCTGCCCCGATCGAAACATTAAACTGGCGACCTATTCCTCCCGCTGTATCGAAAATGAGATTTTGATGCACCTGCGAAAAACCTCTCAGCAGAAAAACGAGCTGTCCTTTGACGAACCGCTGAACGTGGATTGGGACGGAAACGAACTGCTGTTATCGGATATTCTCGGCAGCGATCCGGAGGAGGTGGGGCGCGGTATCGAGCAGGAGGCGGAAAAGGCGCTACTGCGGGAATGTGTGGCAAACCTCTCGGATCGGGAACAGACCATTATGCGGATGCGGTTTGGGATGAATGGGGTGCGGGAGCATACCCAAAAGGAGGTAGCCGATCTGCTCGGCATTTCCCAATCATATATTTCCCGTTTGGAAAAGAAGATCATCCGGCGACTGCGCCGGGAGCTGGAAAAGGCGCAGACGTAGAAATAATTACCAGTAAGAAAAAGCATCCTGTTGTATGGAGCTGAAATTCCGCGGCAATACTGAAATCAACACAGTATACAAGAAGCGGAGGAACGGCGTATGTACAACAAAGTGGAGATCTGCGGGGTGAACACCTCCACCCTAAAGGTGTTGACCGAAAAGGAAAAAATGACCCTGTTGCATCAGATGCAGGCGGGGGATAAAAGCGCGCGTGACCAACTGGTCAGCGGCAACCTGCGGTTGGTATTAAGTGTGGTACAGCGGTTTGTCGGTCGGGGAGAGAATCTTGACGACCTGTTCCAGGTGGGGTGTATAGGGCTGGTAAAATCGATCGATAATTTTGATATCAACCAGAACGTGCGGTTTTCCACCTATGCGGTGCCGATGATCATTGGGGAGATCCGGCGGTATTTACGGGATAATAACAGCATCCGTATCAGCCGGTCGGTGCGGGACACCGCTTATAAGGCAATGCAAGCCAAGGAACGGTTAATGGCGGAAAAGCAGCGGGAACCTACCGTGGCGGAGATTGCTAAAGAACTGGAGATTCCTCCAGAGGACGTGGTGGTAGCGCTGGAGGCGATCGTGGAGCCGGTGAGCTTGTACGAGCCGGTGTATTCGGACGGCGGGGACACCATTTATGTGCTGGATCAGGTGGGGGATCATAACGACGACCGCAACTGGCTGGACGAGATCGCCCTCAAAGAAGCGATCAACAATCTCAATGAACGGGAGAAAAAGATTTTATATCTCCGCTTTTTTAAGGGCAAGACCCAAATTGAAGTTTCCAACGAAATCGGAATTTCTCAGGCGCAGGTGAGCCGGTTGGAAAAGGGGGCATTACAGCAGATAAAAGGGGAGATCTGACCCGCATAGAGCATCCGCGACCTGCATATACATTTCCGAAGGGAGGTAGCGCGATGATCTGCAGAATTACCGATATGCATGCTAAAGAGGTGATCAACGTCTGTGACGGACGGCGGATCGGCTGTGTGGACGACGTGGAGGTGGACACCTGTACTGCCGAACTGGTCGCTATCGTGGTACACGGGCGGGCAAAATGCTTCGGTTTGTTCGGGCGGGAGGAGGACGTGGTCATCGGTTGGCGGGAGATCGAGGTGATCGGCGATGAAACGGTGCTGGTCAACCACCCGATGCCCCCTTGCCGTCCCTGCCGACGGAAAAACGGTCATAACATCCTCGGCGGATTGTTCGGATAAAAAAACCGCAGGTTCTTTCGAACCTGCGGTTTTTGTTTTGTGTTTTCGGGAGAAAACTTATTTCGCCATAGCGGCGACTTCGTCAGCGAAGTTGTCTTCTCTCTTCTGGAGGCCTTCGCCCTTCTCAAAGCGGACGTAGTCGACCAGGGTCATCGCACCGCCGGCGTTTTTCGCCTCGGAAGCGACGTACTGAGCCACGGTCATGCTGCTGTCCTTCACAAACTCCTGCTGCAGCAGGCAGTTTTCTTTGAAGAACTTGTTCAGGCGGCCGTCCACCATCTTCTGGATGATCTGCTCCGGCTTGGTGGCGTTTTTGGGATCCGCCTGGATCTGCGCCACGGTGATCTCACGTTCCTTCTCCACGTCGGCGGCCGGAACGGTCTCCTGGCTGAGATACGGAGCGTTGAGCGCCGCGATCTGCATCGCCACGTCCTTGCCGCAGGCCTTGAGCACGTCCGAACCGGCCATAGTGGCATCGGCATCGAACTTCACGAGAACGCCGATACGACCGGCGCCGTGCACGTAAGCGACCACGTCGCCTTCGTAACGGACAAACCGGCGGATGCTCAGGTTCTCACCGATGACCAGCACCTGCTCGCGCAGGGCTTCCGCCACCGATTCGCTGGTGCCGCAGGGCAGGGCCAGCAACGCCTCGACGTCGGCGGGAGCTTTGTCGGCGATCACTTCGGCGACCAGCTTCACAAACGCCTGGAACTTATCACTCTTCGCGGCAAAGTCGGTCTCCGCGTTCACTTCGACCACGACGCCGACCTTTTTGTCTTCATCAACGTACGCGTACACAGCGCCTTCGGCAGCAATACGGGTAGCTTTCTTCGCGGCGGCGGCAAGGCCCTTTTCGCGGAGAAGATCCACCGCTTTTTCCATATCGCCGTCAGCGGCGGTCAGCGCTTTTTTGCATTCCATCATGCCGACGCCGGTCTTTTCACGCAGCATCTGCACGTCTTTTGCGGTAAATGCCATAATCTCGTTCATCCTTTCGGTTGTATTAATGATACGGTGATCTTATTCAGCGGCTTCTTCAGCAGGAGCGGCTTCGGCTTCCTCAGCCGGAGCAACCGCTTCACCCTGACGACCTTCGATCACGGCGTTCGCCATGGTCGCGGCGATCAGCTTCACAGCGCGGATCGCGTCGTCGTTGCCGGGGATGACGTAATCCACGTCGTCCGGATCACAGTTGGTGTCCACGATAGCAACCACCGGGATACCGAGTTTTTTGGCTTCCGCCACCGCGATCTTCTCCTTGCGGGGATCGACGATGAACAGAGCGCCCGGCAGTTTGTTCATTTCTTTGATGCCGCCGAGGAATTTCTCCAGCTTTTCGATTTCGTGGTTGAGTTTCACAACCTCTTTTTTCGGCATCAGATCAAAGGTGCCGTCCTCAGCCATGGTCTTGAGCTGATTCAGACGCGCCACCCGGCTGCGGATGGTGCGGAAGTTGGTGAGCATACCGCCCAGCCAACGGGCATTGACGAAATACGCACCGGCGCGCTCGGCTTCCTCACGGACCGAATCCTGCGCCTGCTTTTTGGTACCGACGAACAGAACGTTCTGACCGTTGGCGGAAAGCTCGCGGATAAACATATACGCTTCTTCCAGCTTGCGGACCGTCTTCTGCAGGTCGATGATGTAGATGCCGTTACGCTCGGTGAAGATGTACGGCGCCATTTTGGGGTTCCAGCGGCGGGTCTGATGTCCGAAATGAACACCGGCCTCCAGCAGCTGTTTCATGGATACGACTGACATAATGGTTCCTCCTTGGTTTTTTCCTCCGCAGCGTTTTTCAGCCACCGCCCGGCACTTCCGGGTTCGGCACCGACCAAAAAACGGGTTCCTGCGTGCATTTTGCCGATATAGTATACCACGGCGTTTTCAAAAAGGCAAGAGCTTTTTTAACTTTTTTACATTATAATATACAAAATTGAAAAATACCAGTTGCAATTTCCGAAAAAGTGTGCTATGATAACACATACTGTGTGAAAAAACCTTTTTGGAGGATGAAAATAATGACTGCTTTACAGATTATTGCCGGCATTGTGCTGATTCTTTTGTCGGTGCTGATTATCCTGATCGTGCTGATGCAGGAAGGCCGCGAATCCAGCCTCGGTGTCATCTCCGGTTCGTCCGACTCCTTTATGGAGAAGGGCCGTGCGAAATCGGTCAATGCGTTTCTCGCGAAATGGACCAAGTGGATCGCGCTGGTATTCTTTGTACTGGTGCTGGCGGCGATGCTGCTCTCCAACCTGTAAGAGAAATCTGAAAATCCCGCTCAAACGAGCGGGATTTTTTTATACTTTTTTCGCTTTCCCTTCGGTGATTAAAAAAGGCATATTTGTCCCACACTATCCATACAATGGAAAACGGAGGGACCGATTATGGAGAATATGCTGAAAAAGGCACTGCTTCGTCCTCGCACCGAGACCCACCCCACCCTGCAGTCGATCCAGGAGGTGTGCCGCCAAATGGAAGCGCTGGAAAGTCGCTTTTCGATGCAAAGCGACGGCGATCTCATCGAAGCGTGTATTTATGAAATGGAAGCGCTGCGCGCTCAATATCGGTTTTTGTTGCGGCAGGCCAGAGAAGAGGGACTGACCGGCGGGGCGAACACCCTGCTGTGGGATCATACTAGCCAAAGCATTTAAAGCCGTATTATAAAATCGAATTCAGGTTTGAATGCTTTGTTAAACTTTTGGTGAAAGGAATGGACCTATGGGAACTGGGATGAGTATGCTGACCGGGCTTTTGATCGGCGCCGGGATGATGACGGTGTTGGTGGCGATGATCCGCACCGGCCGTCCGCTCCGTCAACTGCTGAGCTCCTTTGTTCAGGGGATCTGCGCGGTGGCCGCCGTGGACGTGATCGGGGTGTTTACCGGTGTTTCGCTGGGATTCAGCTGGTTTAGTATGATTAGCTGTGCCGCCTTCGGGATGCCCGGCGTCATTTCGATGTTGCTGATGCATACCATCACTCTGTAAAGGGATATAACTTGCCACCTCGATCTTGCCGTCGGGGTGGCTTTTTTACTTGCCAGTCCGGTTGAAATGTGGTAAACTATATCTATACTTTGGAAAGGCAAGGAAGTCGTATGAAAATATTGATGATCCCCTCTTGGTACGGCACCAAATCGGCGCCGCTCTTGGGTAGCTTTTATAAGGAACAGGCGGAAGAACTGGTCGCCCGCGGCCACGACGTGGCGGTGTTGTACGTAGAAGTTGGCGGCAGCTTCCGGGCGGCGGATAACGGACTCACCCATGAGGTGGTAAACGGGGTGAATACCTACGTGTACGTCCGTCCGAACCTCACCCCGCGGTGGGAACGCGGCCGCTGTTTTCAGCGCACCCGGATGCTGATGAAGCTGTATCGGATGCTTGAGCGCGAATGGGGTCGCCCGGACGTGGTGAACCTGCGTTCCTCCTTGCAGGGATACGAAGCGGTGGCGCTGTGTCAAAAGCAGGATCTGCCGCTCTTCTTTATGGAACATTCCTCCTTTGTGGTGACCGAAGGGGAGGGAAGTGGTGCCCGCCGTCGCTTGGAAACGGTGATGAAGCAGGCGAAGGTGAATGCCTGTGTCGGGTCTACCTTGATGCGGGTGATGAATCCGCTGGACCCCCATACCCGGACCATTCCCGATTTTGTGGATGACCGGCGGTTTGAGATCACCGAGAAAACCGAGGATAACGGTGCTTTTCGTTTTGCCGCTATGGGACAGCTTCGCCCCATTAAAGGACACGATACTCTTATCCGTGCTTTTGCACAACTGAAACGACGGGTGACCCAGCCGATCGAACTGCATATCGCCGGCACCGGGGGACTGCGTTCGTATCTCGAAGGAATTATTCGGGAAGAAGGGGTGGAGGATTGCTGTTTCCTCGTAGGTGCGGTGCCGCGGGATGAGGTATCCCGTTTTATGAATAACTGCGATTGTTTCATCTGCTCTTCCCGCACCGAAATGCTTTCCTGCGTGTTGCATGAATGCGCCGCTTGCGGAAAACCGGCGATCGGTACTATGTGCGGCGGTCCGCAGGATATCATCACCGAGGAAACCGGTGTGCTGGTGCCGGTGGATGATGTGGCGGCTATGGCATCCGCTATGGAGGAGATGCTCACCCGGGCGAAAACCTATGATCGCGCCGCCATTCGGAAAAGCATTTTGGCTCGATTTGGACGGGATGAAGTGTGCCGCCGATTGATTGAAGCGTGTGAGGACAGTGTGAAGGAGTGACCCTGTTGTTACCGAAAACCGAACGCTTGACCGCTCATACCGTCGACGATCTTGTGTACTACTCTTTTCCTTCTATGGATAAATTCGGGGTAGCGAACGGCATTTCCACCCGACTCGGCGGGGTGAGCGAGGGGATTTTTTCCTCCATGAATCTGAGTTATTCCCGTGGGGACGACCCCGCCCGGGTGGATGAAAATTTTGCCCGCATCTGCCACGCTATGGGGGTCCCGGCAGAAGGGGTGGTGATGTCGGCACAGGAGCATCACGTGAATCTGCGCCCCGTCACTGCCGCCGATTGCGGTAAAGGGAGAAAAGTCCCCGGCTTTTCGGACGTGGACGGACTGCTCACCAACGAGCCCGGGGTGGTGCTGTGCACCCTGTACGCCGATTGCGTTCCGCTGTTGTTTTTTGATCCTATCCGCCGGGCGGTGGCGGCCTCCCACGCCGGCTGGCGGGGAACGGTCGCCGAGATCGGTCGCCTGACGGTGGAGAAAATGAAAGAGGAGTACGGTTCCTCCCCGGCAGATATCCTGGTCGGCATTGCCCCCTCTATCGGCCGCTGTTGCTTTGAGGTGGATGCCCCGGTTACTGAGGAATTTGAGAAGCTTTCGGTGTTTGACGAGGGTTGCTTTGACCCGGTATCGACTGATAAGAAACGGATCGATCTGTGGGAGGTCAACCGGCGGATCCTGCTTTCAGCCGGTGTATTGCCGGAGCATATCACGGTGACCGACCTGTGCACCCGCTGTCACCCGGACCTCTTTTGGTCGCATCGGTTTACCGGTCCCGACCGTGGAAGTCTCGCCGCTTTTATTGCGCTGCGCTAATCAGGAGTGTGAATCGTGAATATTGCCGATAAAATAATCGCCTTATAGCAAAAAGTACAAAAACAGTTGCTTTTCATCTTGGATAAAAAGCAACTGTTTCTTGTTATATACGATTATTCATTTCTATAATCCGAATTACAGGATTTGTGAAGGTTTTGATTTCAAGGCGGTCGGTTATTGGTCGAATTCTTTGGCGGCGCGGATCATGGCCAAATAGTTTTCGTGGGGAACGTAATCGGGAACACTGTTTCCGCTTCCCAGAGCATATCCGCCTTTTGCCGCACTGATTTCAAGCATGTTACGGGCTCGGGAGTAAATTTCATCGGGCGTTTTGGTGGCCAGGAAATTTATGTCAAGACCGCCGAGCACCGCGATTTTTCCATTCAAGTCCTCGTATGCCTTTTCGACGGGGGTTATGGAATCTTCGTATGAGTGACGGGCATCAAACTTCATATCGTTGATCACGTCATCGATGATCTCGTCATAATATCCGCAAGAATGAAGAATACAGGGCTTTTGGTGATCGTGCGCTATCTGTACAATTTTCTTGTGCCACGGAAATACGTATTTTCTCAATGTGTCCGGAGATAAAAGTGTTTGCGTATTAAAGCCCCAGTCGTCATTGGAGGAGATGAATCCTACCGTATCCGCCGAAACGGCATTCTCGTAGTATGTCAGCAGGCGGCTGCCCACCTCGTAAAAAATAGCTTCTACCAGGTCGGGGTCCTCAAAAAGCATCATGCACAGATTGTCATACCCTACCAGGTCGATTACGTTTTCCAATACCCCACAAGGTCCCATGACCATGATCTTCATTCCTTCCGGAAGATAGGGCTTTATATTTTCGAGACGCGAATAATCCATCTGGCTCATATCGGGCCACCGGAATTTTTCGAACGATTCCCAGTCATTAATGATTCCGTTACCGCTATAGCTGCCTGAGGCCTTGCTTTCGCGATTAGAGGGTCTGAAGCCCATATCGCACGCATGAGCAGTCACGTAATCGTACCCTCCGGCCGCCATCGCCTCTATACGCCAGCGAAGCACATCCACAGCCGTGTTTCCGTTACAGTTGCGTCCGGCCAATAACGAATAATGACCGTCACTTAAAAACAGCTCAAACAGCGTGGCTCTTTGCGGTTTCTCTCCTTTGAGAACACGTAAAAGGTTGTTGTTAAAATCAGGAACTCGGTTTTTCATCACGGTACCTCCCTTTGGGAATTTTTGATATTGCCAAGGTGTCTTTAAATTGATTATAGCAGAACTGCAGTTGACATTCGATGACAAAAAATGATATAATATATGCAAAAGTTGATATTATGATAAGGAACGTTGGATATGCATCGAGAAGATTTAGAGCAAAACCTGAAGAGAAATAAAGTGTGGTTTTCAAACAATTGTGTTCGCGAAAAGAAACCCATGGTGGATCTCCACTGGCATGATGCTTTTGAGGCGCTGTACGTTCGAAGCGGAATGGCTAAACAACAAATCAATGTGGATAGCTTTGTGATTGCTCCCGGGGACGTCGTTATCATACGTGCCAGAGATGCCCATTCGACCGAATGTATCTCTGAGGGTGGGTGTGATATAGATTACGTGCAGTTTACAGCAGATATTTTGCCGGATTTCAAGCAGGCCACCAATGCGATTTCCTCAAAAATATTACGGTGCAGCGACAATAAAATACGGGATATTTTTGATACTTTAAGACAGGCGAAAGACAGCCAAGAATACGGGCGAGAACTGATTTCGGTGGGGTTAATTTATTTGTTGTGCGGTAATATTGTTAATATGATCGATTATAAGCAAAAAAGTTACCCGTCCGTTATAGACAAAATATGTAAATACATCGAGGGAAGCGACGATATCAGACTGGAGTCGGTAGCTTCGCACTTTAATTATTCCAAGGAGCATGTAAGCCGCGTTTTTCATAAGGAGCTGGGGATATCCTATCGCGATTACTGTAATGAGATAAAAATGAAAAAGGCCACCGTTCTTTTAAGCGGCGACTTTATCAGCATCAAAGAGATTGCCTGGATGACCGGATATAGCGATGAAAGCAGTTTTGTCAGAGCGTTTAAAAGGAAATATGGAATCACCCCGGATGCTTTTCGCCGTAGAAAATATACGCTGTCAGCGCACTGATATTCACCTGCCGTCTGTAAGAAAGGGGAAAAGCGGTGTTTTTAAGCGTATTTAAACTGGTTGTATGATGAAATGAAACCGCCCCGACCGAAACCCGGTCGGGGCGGTTTTCTATTATATTCCGCCTTCGTTTT
Organism: Clostridia bacterium; assembly: GCA_017442265.1. Classification (GTDB taxonomy): domain Bacteria; phylum Bacillota; class Clostridia; order Oscillospirales; family Acutalibacteraceae; genus URNF01. The sequence continues at coordinate 27,622 of JAFSAC010000006.1, forward strand.
GCATATCTTTCTGTGAGGAAAACGACAGAAAGGGTGAGTGCATTGAGGCAACGGCATCACAACAAAATGGGGATGAAGAAAGGAGTGTTCAAACGGCTTTTTCCTGTTTGTTTGACCCTTCTTTTGTGGCTGAGTATGGGAATGAGCGTGGCGGCGGACGGGCGGTATTTGTATGATGAAAGCGATACGGTGCTGTCCCCGTGGGAGGAGGACGACCGCCGGTGGGCGCCGACCGCAGCCGCCGTGTCTGAAGCGGCGCTTAGTATCGGCGGTAAATCGGCGGTACTCATGGAACAAACCACCGGCAAGGTGTTGTTTGAAAAGAATCCAAACGAGCGGTTACCGATCGCTTCGGTGACCAAAATCATGACCCTTCTGCTGACTATGGAGGCGTTGGAAGGAGAACTCCTGCGCTTAGAGGATACGGTGACCTGCTCCAAAACCGCCGCTTCTATGGGCGGTTCCCAGATCTGGTTGGAGGAAGGGGAGTCGATGACGGTCGACGACCTGCTCAAAGCTGCGGTGATCGTATCGGCCAACGATGCCTGCGCTGTGTTGGCGGAGCACCTGTGCGGCACCATTGAGAATTTTGTCGCCCGGATGAACGAGCGGGCGAAGGAGCTCGGGATGCAGGATACCGTGTTCCTTGATTGTAGTGGACTGAACGATGAGGCGTATTCTTCGGCTAAAGACGTGGCAATTATGGCGCGGGAACTGATGAAGCATCGGGATATTCAGCGGTATACCACCGTGTGGATGGATACTTTGCGGAACGGAGAATCCCAACTGGTGAACACCAACAAATTGGTGCGCCATTACGAGGGGGCGACCGGGCTCAAAACCGGCACCACCCAAAAAGCGGGTCATTGCCTGGCGGCGACCGCCGAGCGGGAGGGGATCGCATTTGTGGCGGTGATTCTCGGCTGTGATTCCACCGATGAACGGTTCGGCGGTGCCAGAGCGATGCTGGATTACGGTTTTGCCAATTTTTCGCTCTACACCCCCGCCCCCGACCCGACGGCACAAACCACCGTGCCGGTGCGCCACGGACTTGACGATACCGTGGCGGTCGCCCCGGGGACGGTCACCCCGATCCTGCTAAAAAAAGGACAGGAAAAGGGGATCGTGACCGAGTGGGATTTGGCGGAGGAGCTGATTGCCCCGGTGCAAAAGGGACAGACGGTGGGGGCTTGGCGCATTTTACTGAACAACGAGGTGCTCGCCGACATCCCGATCTGCGCTGAAAACGAGGTGGAAAAACTGACCTTTACGCGGGCGCTCGGGCGACTTTTGTCGGTATTGACAGCTTAGGGTAGCGCGAACAATTCGAACCCGCCTCAAAAGGTGGCTTTTCGGTGCTTTTCGCCGTTTCGCCGTTGAAGGGCGACAGCCCTCCTGCCGGCTCAGCCGGCAAAAATCATTCAAAAATCCACTCTTTTGAGGTCGCAGAGTTTGAACGAAGTGGATTTTTGGACAATTAAGGCAAAAGCGCAAGCCAATACTCTTTGTGTATTGACGAGCATTTTAACACAGGGTGTACGAAAATCCGACCGTTTCAAACCGGGTCCGGATTGCTCGCACTACCCCAAACAGAAAAAAATGAAATTTCTTGCTTGTTTTCGTTGCAATACTGACAAAAATGTGATACACTGAATGTAACAAAAGGGCGTGGCTTTATGGAAAAATGTTGCAGGTTTTTGCAACAACTGTCCATTGCCTGATTTTGCAAACTATTTTATACTGAAGATAGTTGCAAATACTTGCAGACTCTCTCCGGAATTGAGGAATGTGAAATGTCAGTTAAGTTGGAAACGCGGTATGCCTCCGAGTTTATCGCACAGCACGAATTTGATGCGATCGCCCCGCAGGTGAAAGCCGCTCACGAACTGTTACATAGCGGCACCGGACTCGGAAACGATTTTTTGGGTTGGGTGGATCTGCCGACCAATTACGATAAAGAGGAATTCGCCCGCATCAAAGCGGCGGCCGCCCGTATTCAGAAGGATACCGATATTTTTATCGTGATCGGTATCGGCGGCTCGTATCTCGGCGCCCGTGCCGCGATCGAATTTTTGAAATCTCCGCTGTACAATGCGAAGAAAAAGGATACCCCGGACATCTATTTTGCCGGCAACTCGATCAGCGGTACCGCTCTGCAGGAACTGCTCACCCTCTGTGAGGGCCGTCGGGTGTCGGTGAACATTATCTCGAAATCCGGTACCACCACCGAGCCGGCGATCGCTTTCCGCGTGTTCCGGGATTACCTTGAAAAGACGGTGGGTCCGGAGGAGGCGAAAAAACGTATTTACGCTACCACCGACCGCGCCCGCGGCACCCTGAAAGAACTGGCTGATAAAGAGGGCTATGAAACCTTCGTAGTGCCGGACGACGTCGGCGGCCGTTTTTCGGTGCTGACGGCGGTAGGTCTGCTGCCGATCGCGGTGGCCGGCTGTGATATCGATGCGCTGATGGCGGGTGCCCGCCGGGCGCAGGAGGAGCTCAACTCCACCGATCTGAATGAAAACGATTGCTATCGCTACGCCGCCGCGCGGAACATCCTGCTTCGCCGTGGCAAGGCGGTGGAAATGATGGTCAGCTACGAACCGCAGTACGCGCTGATGAGCGAGTGGTGGAAACAGCTGTTTGGGGAGAGCGAGGGTAAGGACGGTAAGGGCCTGTTCCCGGCGTCCGCGATCTTCTCCACCGACCTGCATTCGCTGGGTCAGTTCGTGCAGGAAGGTTCTAACATCCTGTTCGAAACGGTGGTTCAGCTGGATCGCCCGCAGATCGAAAAGGTGATCGAGAGCGATGCGGAAAACGCGGATGGGCTCAACTTCCTCGCCGGTAAGACGATGGATTTTGTGAATAAGAAGGCGTTTGAAGGCACCGTGCTGGCTCACGCCGACGGCGGCACCCCGACTTTAGTGATCCGGGTGGCGGCGGCGGAGGAACAAGCACTCGGCTACCTCATCTACTTCTTTGAAAAAGCGTGTGCCATTTCCGGTTATATGCTGGGGGTCAACCCCTTCAACCAGCCGGGTGTGGAAAGCTACAAGAAAAATATGTTTGCTCTTTTGGGCAAGCCCGGTTATGAAGATCAGCGGGCGGCGCTTGAAGAGCGGCTCGGTAAGTAAGAGTAAGGACGTTATCAACCGTTGTAAAACGGTAAAAATATAGTAGGAGGTTTTCTTATGGTCACTTTAATTCTCGGCAGAAAGGGCTCCGGAAAAACGAAAAAGCTGATGGCTATGTGCAACACCGCTGTTGCCGAGTCCAAGGGCAACGTGGTATTCATCGAAAAGGATGCCGCTTTGACCTATGACATCAGTCATCAGGCGCGTTTGGTTTCTGCCGCCGATTACAATATTAAGGGCTTTGATGCTCTGTACGGCTTCATCGCCGGCATGTGTGCGGGCAACTATGACATTACCGACGTGTTTGTCGACTCCACCCTGAAGATCGGTGGCGACGATAAGGAAGCTCTCGAAGCTTTTGTGGAAAAGATCAGCAAACTGGATACCCGGTTGGTGCTGTCGGTTTCGATGGATAAAGCGGACGTGCCGGCGCACATCGCGGAGATCGCGGAAGAAATCTGACAAAACCGGCAATACTGAGAGTACATCATTCTGTGAGATAACGGCGGAAATTATTTTCCGCCGTTATTGTCCGCAGAAAGGCGGAAAGGGACGGGAAAATCGGTATGGCGATCTGGTATGAAGGCAACCGCAATAAAAAAGAAAACGAGCGGGAAAAGGACGGCGTTATCTATTACGTTCGCGGTCTGCGTGAGGTAGACGGTCACCGTTATGAACGGTACGGCGTGAAAACGCATTTTATCGAACGCGGCGAGGACTATGAAGAGGTGCTCCGTCGGTACGTATCCCCCTTGTATCAGCCGGGCGATATCGTCACCCTGGGTGAAAAGGTCATCTCGATGTGTCAGAACAACACGGTGGAGATGAGTGAGGTAAAACTCGGCTTCTGGGCGAAATTTCTTTCGAAATTCGCCACCCATAATAATCACGGCATCGGTATGGACGAGCCGTACAAGCTGCAGCTGGCGATCAATATGAAAGGCCTGCCGCTGATCTTGTGGGCGGTTTTCTGCGGCGCTGTCGGTCGGGTGTTCGGGAAACGCGGTATCTTTTATGAGATCGTGGGTCAGGACGTGGCCGGTATCGACGGCTTTTACAGTCACTCTTCCTTTGAAACCTACCATACGCTCGCGGTGCTCAATCCGAAAGAACCGCGCAAGGTTTGTGAGAACGTGTACGAGCATCTCGGTATCAGCTGTGTGCTGGTGGATGCCAACGACATTGCGGTGGAGATCCTCGGAAAATCTCCTGATCTGGATAGCTGGTCGGACGACACGCTGGCGGAACTGATTCGGGATAACCCGGCCGGTCAGGATGATGAACTGACCCCCTTCATTTTGGTGCGGGATATCGGGGATGCCCCGGCGGAACCGTTCGTGCCAATGGAGGCGATTGCCGCTCCCACCGATCACGAATGAGCCATTTCGCGGAAATTATTATTTGAGCGGCAAAAATCTATTGACAAATTTTGTGTAAACCATTATAATATCATGCGTGACACTTGAGGTGCAGGATGCTTTTACAACTCAGACCGCTGTTTATGGGCGAGATTTCCTCGATGCCTATAGACACAGAACTGGATTTCTCAAAAGAATCGTTTCAAGGGGGACATCCTTTTGAAACGCCGGTCAAGGTACAGGGAACGGTGACCGCTTCGGCGGATGTCGTGATGCTTCGTGCCGAGATTGTATTCACCTTTGTGGGGGAATGTGACCGGTGTCTGCGCCGCTTTGAGCGGAACTATCGCCTGCCGCTGGAGCGCATTCTTGTGGATCAGTTGCACGATGATGAAAATGATGAATTCATCCTCTTGCAACAGTATCAACTTCAGCTGGATGAGTTGGTGCTCGCCGAAATGCTGCTGGAACTTCCGTACAAAAGCTTGTGCCGGGAGGACTGCCGCGGCCTGTGCCCGCTCTGCGGAAAAGATCTCAACGACGGTCTTTGCGGCTGTAAGCCGGAAACCGGAGATCCCCGCCTGCAGGTTTTGAAACAGTTGATCAAGTAGTCTTGTATTTGTACTAAGGAGGTGCTGACATGGCGGTACCCAAGAGAAAACATTCGAAAGCCCGTCGCGACAAGAGACGTAACAACGTCTGGAAGATCACTGCCCCGGCGTTGACCAAATGCCCGCAGTGCGGCGAATACAAGCGTGCCCACCGTCTCTGCAGTAACTGCGGTTACTATAACGGCAGACAGGTTGTCAAGACCGAGGGCTAAGCCAATAGGCTTTCTAAGTAGAGAAGGACCGCATCCTTCTCTATTTTTATTGTCCGGAAAGGAGGGGTTAAGGTGGCTGTCACCGTAACCGGGATCACCCCCGGGTCGCTCGCGGCAAAAAAGCGGGTAAAACCCGGGGATATACTTCTCAGTATGAACGGTCAGGAAATTGCGGACGTGCTCGACTACCGCTTTCACCTGCAGAACACCCGATTGTTGTTAGAAATTCAGACCCCCTCCGGGCGCATCCGTCGCCTTCGCATCAAAAAGGACGAGCAGGCGGAACTGGGGTTGGAATTTGAGACCTATCTTATGGATAAACAGCGTTCCTGCCGCAATCAGTGTATCTTCTGCTTCATTGATCAGTTGCCGCCGGGTATGCGCTCCTCCCTTTATTTTAAGGATGACGACAGCCGGCTTTCCTTTTTGTTTGGCAACTATATCACCCTCACCAATCTCACCGAACACGAGATCGAGCGGATCATCAGTATGCATATCAGCCCGATCAACGTGTCGGTGCATACCACCGATCCGGCGCTTCGATGCCGGATGATGGGCAACCGCTTTGCCGGGGACGCTTTAAAAACCTTGTACCGCTTTGCGGAAGCGGGGCTGACTATTCAGTGTCAGCTGGTGCTCTGCCCCGGCTATAACGACCGGGACGCTCTGCAAAAGAGTATGGAGGACCTGGCCGCTCTGTATCCGGCGGTAACCAGTGTGGCGGCGGTTCCGGTGGGACTCACCCGCTATCGGGAGAATTTGACCGAACTTCGTCCCTTCACCAAAGAGGAATGTGTCGATACCATCGACCGCATCGAGAAAATGGGCGAGCAGATGCTTCAAAAACACGGCACGAGGGTTTTCTATCCTTCGGACGAATGGTATTTAAGAGCCGAACGTCCCCTGCCGGACGATGCGTTTTATGAAGAATTTGCTCAGCTGGAAAACGGGGTCGGTATGGCGGCGCTACTGCGCGCCGAATTCCGGGAAGCGCTGGAGAGAACCGAAAACGCCCCGAACGGCAGTCGCCTTTGCCTGGCTACCGGCGTGGATGCCGCCCCGATTTTGCAGGAATTGGTGAACGAAGCCAAAGAAAAATGGGGAGACAAGCTGTCGGTTCAGGTGGTGGCGGTTGAAAACCGCTTTTTTGGTGAGAATATCACGGTGGCAGGTCTCTTGACCGGCCAGGATCTCGTTTACGCCTTGCAAGACGTTGAGGCAGATCATCTGATTTTATCGGAAAATATGCTGCGCCAGCAGGGGGATTGTTTTTTGGATGATATGACCCCGGCTGAACTGGAAGCGGCTGTGAATATCCCGGTGTCCTTTGTGTCGGATAGCGGCGAGGCGCTGGTGGAAGCACTGTTGATGTAAAAGGAGGGATCGCGATGGCGCGTCCTGTGGTGGCGGTGGTTGGCCGCCCGAACGTGGGAAAATCCACTTTATTTAATAAACTGATCGGACAGCGGCTGTCTATCGTGAAGGACACCCCCGGTGTGACCCGCGATCGCATCTTTTCTCCCTGTGAGTGGAGTGGCCGGCATTTTATGCTGGCGGACACCGGCGGCATTGAACCGCATAGCGACGACCTGTTGTTAAAGCAGATGCGTCAGCAGGCCAATCTTGCGATCGAACAGGCAGAGGTTATCGTACTGGTGACCGATATTCAGTCCGGTGTGACCGCCGCGGACGAGGATATTGCGGTAATGCTGAAAAAATCCGGCAAGCCGGTGGTGCTGTGTGTCAACAAATGTGATGCCCCCGGTGCGATGCCGGCGGAGTTTTATGAGTTTTATAATTTAGGACTGGGCGACCCGATCGCTGTTTCTTCGGTGCACGGCACCGGCACCGGCGACCTGCTGGATGCGGTATTGCAGTACCTGCCGGAGCAAACGGAGGAAGAAGAACCCACCGATATCATCCGTGTTGCGGTGATCGGCAAACCGAATGCCGGGAAATCCTCCCTCATTAACCGCATTGCCGGGGAGGAACGCTCCATTGTGTCGGATATGGCCGGCACCACCCGGGATGCGATTGATACCGAAATTCATAATGATTTCGGCGATTTCGTGTTTATCGACACCGCCGGACTGCGCCGTAAAAGCCGGGTGGACGATGCGATTGAAAAGTATAGCGTTCTTCGTGCTCAAATGGCGATCGAACGGGCGGATGTGTGTGTCATTATGATCGACGGCGCCGAAGGGTTCACCGAACAGGACAGTAAGGTGGCCGGCCTTGCCCACGAACAGGGGAAGGCGTGCATCATTGCGGTGAACAAATGGGATGCGGTGGAAAAAGATACGCATACTATGGATACCATGCGTAAAAAGCTGATGAACGATTTTTCCTTTATGCCGTATGCTCCGTTTATTTTCCTGTCTGCCAAAACCGGTCAGCGGGTGGATCGCCTGTTTGAACTGATTAAGTATGTTGCACAGCAGAACTCGATGCGTATTTCTACCGGTATGCTCAACGACGTGCTGGCGGAGGCGACCACCCGGGTTCAGCCGCCCACCGATAAGGGAAAGCGGCTTCGGATCTATTATATGACCCAGCCGTCCACCAACCCGCCCACCTTCGTTTGCTTTGTCAACCGGGCGGACCTGTTTCATTTCTCCTATCAACGGTACTTGGAGAATCAACTGCGTGAGACCTTCGGTTTAGAGGGTACTCCGATCCGGTTTATCATCCGCGAAAAAGGGGAGAACCCCTCGCGATAACCTGTTTTTGGAAAGGAAGGGTGGCTATGCTGGACACTCTGATGATTGCCCTGCCGAATAGCTGGCTGGCGGTACTGCTCACCGCCGTTTGTGCCTATCTGCTCGGGAGCATCAGCACTGCCATTATCGTGGTGCGGGTGCTATACCGTGAGGACGTCCGGGATAAGGGAAGCGGCAATGCCGGTGCTACCAACGCACTCCGTAACTACGGCACCAAAGCCGCCGTCCTCACCACTATTGGCGACCTCGCAAAAAGTATTATTGCGGTATTCCTCGGCGGCTTTTTACTGGTTCACCTGCAGTTAACTCACGCCCCGGAGATCAGTGAGGAAAGCTTGCGGATGATCGGGCGGTATCTCGGCGGTATGTGCTGTGTACTGGGTCATCTGTATCCCGTCTTTTTCGGTTTCCGCGGTGGAAAAGGGGTTATGGCTTCGCTGGGTCTTATCATCATTCTGGATTGGCGGGTGGCGATCATCTGCCTTTCGGTGTTTATCGTGACCCTGCTGATCAGTCATATGGTGTCCTTAAGCTCGGTGTTGGGCGTGTTTGTTTCCGCCTTTCTCGTGTATCTGTTTCACACCTACGTGGATCACCATTCGCCTGAAACGGTGCTGTTCTGCACCACGGTGATTGCGGTCATTTCCGCCATTGTGATTATCAAGCATCATTCCAATATCGCCCGGATCGTGAAGGGCGAGGAAAGTCGCATTTCCTTCAAAAAGAAATAAGGGATATAAAAAAAGCACCGCAGTCGGTTGACTGTGGTGCTTTTTTTGTTTTTTTATTCGGCATCGTCCTGCTCGTACATCAGCTTTTGCGCCGGGGTACGAACCGCCTGTTTGGCCTGCCGGACCTCCACCAACTGCTGAGCCAGCGTTTCCTCGGTATGCTTTAAGAGATTTTCCGCAAAATCCTGTGCGCTTTTCCGCATTTCCTTGGTACGCTTCTGGGTTTTGGTCAGGATTTCGTTGGCTTTCGCCTGCGCCTGCAGAACGATCTCCTCACGGGACACCATACCGCGCTGCCGTTCCTCGGCGGTGCGGATGATGCTTTCCGCTTCCTGACGGGCGGTGGTGATGATATCCTGCCGGTCGGCAACAATGGCCTTCGCCTGCCGAATTTCGGACGGCAGATTTCCGCGGATATCGTCGATGATATCCCGCAGTTCCTCCGCTTCAATGAGACACTTGCCTCCGGACAGCGGCATGCTCCACGCCTTGTCGATCATGTCGTCGATCTTTTCGAGCAGTTCTTCAATACTTACAGCCATTATTTTACTCCCTTTCCGATTTTATTGAAAATATCCGGCACGATACAAGCCGGGACGAAATCCGAAATATCCCCGCCGAGTCCGGCCACCTGCCGCACCAAACTGGAGGAGAGATACATGTGCTCCTCCTTGGTGGTCAGGAACACCGTTTCCGCTTCCGGGTATAACTTGCGGTTGGTCAGCGCCATTTGGAATTCATACTCGAAATCCGACATAGCCCGTAAACCCTTGACGATGGCGACCGCCTGTTTTTCCTTGGCGTAGTCGGCCAGCAATCCGTCAAACGACTCTACCGTCACCTGCGGCAGATCGGCGGTCGCCCGTTCAATGAGCTGTACCCGTTCCTCCTTGGTGAACACCGGGGTTTTGGAGGTGTTGGTCAGCACCAAAACGATCACCTCGTCAAATAACTCGGCCGCTCGGTGGATAATATCCAGATGACCGTTGGTCACCGGATCGAAACTACCCGGGCAGATTGCTACTTTTTTCACCTTATTCATAGGGGATCCTTCCTTTATTCGGCCTCCGGCCGGTAGATAGTGATGTGCACCCGTCCGTAGCGGTGGGTACGGTGCAGACGGCAACGGCCGACCGTTTCGGGTAAGTTCTCCACCTGATCGGTCTCGCAAACGATGAGTCCACCCGGCGCCAAATGTTCGGCGGCCTCCTGTAAACAGGGGAGAAGCAACCCCGAGTCATACGGCGGATCCAAAAAGATCACGTCAAACTCCTCGCGGTTTCGCCGCAGAAAATCGGTCGCGTCGGCGGTAAGCACCTGCGCCTGCGGGAACAGCTTGCATTTCTGCAGATTGCGCCGAATGATCTCGGTCGCCTGCTGACTGCGGTCTAAAAACACACAGCATTCCGCTCCGCGGCTGAGCGCTTCGATCCCGAGCTGTCCGGACCCGGCAAACAGGTCCAGCACCCGACGACCGGGCAGGTCAAACTGTATCGCGGAAAAGAGTCCTTCCTTGACCCGTTCCGCCGTGGGGCGGGTGGCCTCTCCGGATAAGGTCTCCAAACGGCACCCGCGGGCAGAGCCGGTAATCACACGCATAGTGTTTACTCCTTTAGTATAATCTCTCTGTCGATAAATGTCAATTATTCAGCGCTTATTTCGTCTCAAAATGAAACGCGGTCACGCTTTTAAACTTTTCGCCCGCCTTCAGCACGCAGGAGGGGAAATCCGGGTGGTTCGGGGTATCCGGATAGAACTGGGTCTCCATACAGAATCCCTGGAACCGGGTCAAAGGACCGCCCTTGCCAAACTCTTTTTCGAGCCAGTTTGCGGTATAGATCTGTACACCCGGCAGATCAGTAAGACAGGTTACCTCAATGCCGCTTTTCGGACTTCTCGCCCGGATCGCTTCCCGGAGGGTGCCGATCTCACCGTTTACGGCAAAGTTGTGATCCACACCACCGGCCAGCTTGATCTGCGGATGATCGCCGAAAATGCCGTCGGAAAGCGGCTTTGCCTGCCGGAAATCAAACGGAGTGCCGTCCACCGGGGTAAGTTCGGTGGGAATCAGCAGCTGGTCAACGGTTGTAAAGTAGTCTGCATTTACAGACACCACCGTATCCAGAATATCCCCGCCGTCAAAGCCGTTCAAGTTAAAATAGGCGTGGTTGGTGAAATTGATCACGGTGTCGGCATCGCTGTCAGCGGTGTAGGTGATCGAAAGGGTGTTGTCCGCCGACACCTTGAAGGTGACGGTGACATTCAGGTTGCCCGGATACCCTTCCTCGCCGTCAGGGGAGAAAAGGGAAGCTTTGAGCACCGGCTCATCCCCCGTATCCAGTATATCCATTTCCCAGATCTTCTTGTCAAACCCGACGTTGCCGCCGTGCAGATGCGCACGACCGGGCTCGTTGTTAGCGAGGGTGTAGATTTTGCCGTTTAAGGTGAACATACCGCCGGCAATGCGGTTGGCGTACCGACCGACGGTAGCACCGAGGTAACCGCCGCCCGCATTCGCGTAATCGGCGGCATTTTCGTATCCGAGCAGCACGTCCTTGCCGGCGAATAAAATCGACTGCAGGGTGGCACCGTAATCTAAGACCGAGGCACACAGCCCGCCTTTTGAGGCAAGGGTGTAGCGGGTGACGGCGCGCCCATCCGGCAGATTTCCAAACGGAGTTTTGATGATAGCCATAGTAAAAACGTCCTTTCTAAAAATCGATTATTTATCCCACAGATTCTGTCCGTAAATACCGGTGTCCGCCATATTCTTGAGGGCGGCACGCACCATCGGCATATCGGCGGCATAGGTCATACCGTACCATTTATCCCGGGTGGGAAGCACGGTGACGTCCGCTTCTCCTGCATCCACCAGACCGTTGACCGCAAAGGGGAGGTAAAACTCGCTTTTCAGCTCCTGCCCTTTTTCTTTCAAGAACTCCACAAACTGTTCCCGGAAATCTCCGATGATACCGGCGGGGAACGCCCAGCAGTTCATCGAAACCGGTGCGCCGGCGGGAAGCCGGTGCCAGGTTTCACCGTCGTCCTCGGTAAACATCGGGACGCCGTCTTTGAGTTCAATATGGGTGCGCTCCACGAGGGAGGTTAATGTATTGTTTTCGTCCACCTCGCAGATGCCGCGGGAGACGTAGCCGTTTTCGGTCAGGGTGTTTTCCAGTTGATACCCCGCCATGGCGATATGCCATCTGTCGTCCTGTTTCGGCTGTTTCAGGAAATCGGCCAGCAGTTGAAAACATTCGCGCCCGTAATAATCATCCGCGTTAATGACCGCAAACGGACCGGTCACCGTATCCTCACAGCACAGCACCGCGTGTCCGGTCCCCCACGGCTTTTCCCGGCCGTCCGGCACCGAAAAACCGTCCGGCAGACGGTCCAGTTCCTGGAACACGTATTCCACCGGGGCGTAAGCGGCGATGCGGTCGCCGATCTGTTCTTTGAATTCCTTTTCGATCGCGTGCTTGATGATGAACACCACCCGGTTAAATCCGGCGGCGAGCGCATCGTGGATGCTGTAATCGATCATCAGCTCACCGGAGGGTCCGACCGGGGTGAGTTGCTTGAGTCCTCCGAACCGGCTGCCCATACCGGCGGCTAAAATAACGAGCGATAACGGTTGATCTGTCATACTTCCCCTGCTTTCCACCAAAAATTTCATAAAAGTGCAACAAAAATCCCTTGCGATAATTTACAAAAAACCGTATAATATATACGGAGAGGGAAGGGATCTCCCTGTTATTATACACCGGAGGGATGAAAATGGCAATACTTATTACCGGCGGATGCGGATTTATCGGTTCGCACACCTGCCTTGAGATGATGTCGGCCGGTTACGATATCGTGGTAATGGACAATTATTATAACTCCGATCCGATCGCTTTAGAGCGGGTGCGGGCGCTGGCCGGACGTGACTTTCCGTTTTATGAATGTGACATTCGGGATGCCGACGGACTTCGCAACATTTTTGAACATCATACCATTGATGCGGTGATCCATTTTGCGGGTCTCAAAGCGGTGGGCGAATCGGTTCAAAAACCGCTGGAATATTATGATAATAACGTGGGCGGCACCGTCACCCTGTGTGAGGTTATGGCGGAATACGGCTGTAAGCGGATGATCTTCAGTTCTTCCGCCACCGTATACGGTATGGGGAACCCCTCGCCGCTGCTGGAAACCTATCCCACCGGCGCGGTTACCAATCCTTACGGCCGCACTAAATACGTCATCGAAGAGATTTTGAAGGACCTTTGTGTGTCCGACCCGGAATGGAGCGTTGTGCTGCTGCGGTACTTTAACCCCATTGGCGCGCACGAAAGCGGACAGATCGGGGAAAACCCCAACGGTATCCCCAATAACCTGATGCCCTACGTGTCTCAGGTGGCGATCGGAAAGCGTCCGTTCCTGTCGGTGTTCGGCGACGATTACGATACCCCCGACGGCACCGGGGTGAGAGACTATATCCACGTGGTGGACCTTGCAAAAGGTCACGTGAAGGCGACCGATTACGCGCTGGAAAATGCGGGTGCAGAGGTGTTTAACCTCGGCACCGGGAAAGGCACCAGCGTGCTGGACCTCGTAAAAACCTTTGAAAAGGTGAACGGGGTGCCGGTACCGTACAAGGTGGTTGCCCGCCGTGCCGGCGATATCGCCACCTGCTATTCCGATCCGACCAAAGCGAAAGAAGTCTTGCATTGGGTCGCCGAAAAGGACCTCGAGGATATGTGCCGCGACACCTGGAAATGGCAGTCGCAAAATCCCGACGGTTTCTGCTGATAACAAAAAATCCGTGATGCTGTGACAGCATCACGGATTTTTTTATTCCGCTTCGAACGAATCCTTACCGAGTCCGCACACCGGACAGACCCAGTCCTCCGGGACGTTCTCCCAGGCCGTACCGGGGGCAACGCCGTTGTCCGGATCGCCGACGGCGGGATCGTACTCATAACCGCAGGGGCACAGGTATTTCATGGTGATTCCTCCTTTTCTGTTGTAAAACTAATATGGTCGCATTTTCCTAAAATTATACAAAAGGATATGCTACCATAATAATAGCATATCCTTTCTGTTTTCGCAAATAAAAATTAGTCGTCGATCTCCCGGTCGCTTTCGGTGACCGCACCGGTCTCAGCATTGACGTCATACGAATACTCTAAAATCCCCGACTTGAAATCAATCTCATACACCGCCACCCCGTTTTCGCGTTCCAAACGGTTTTCCAGATTGCGAACGCTTTCGGGGGTCACCCCGGCCTCTGTGAGGGCGATGCTCAGTGCCTCCTCAGCGGAAATTTTCGGCGCTTCGGCCTCGCCACTCCCGCAAGCGGCAAAGGTCAGCACCAATAAGAGCGCAGTCAATATAATCGCTATTCGTTTCATACTATCCCTCCCGGAATAGTATATAAAAAAAGAGGGGCGGTTATGCCCCTCTTTTTGTAAGGGTTATTTACGCGTTTTCTTTTTGCCGTTTTCCGGTGGTCAATAGAAAGATACCAACGTAAAAAAGTATGGTGAACAGATATTGAATACCCGCCGAAAAAAGGAGGGGCAGGGGATTAAGCAGTTCGTAGGATATGTACATGAATACGCGGGGGAGAAACGATAAGAGTTCTGCTATTGCCAGGAGGACAGAAACAAGAGTTCCAATTCGTAAAAGGGAAAGAAACTTAATCGGATTAAGACTACCCCACAGGGAGAGTATGTGTGCCACTAATAGTAGCATAGGTAAAATGAAAACGGTGAGTGAGCGGGACAAGAAAGAGGAAACCTGCCATTGCTTTACGAACATGATCAATCCCAAGAGCGATTCAAAGGTCAGAATGCTAAATGCAATGGGCAATAGAGCGTTTTTAAGCCGATACTCTTTTTTGCCTGTTATTAAAAAAATCAGCACGCAAGCCGGTGCTATCACACCGGACAGCAGTGAAAACCAGAGGTTTAAGCGAATGGGGTTTTGTGTGATCACTCCCAAAACCGAGCCGAGAATAAAGAGCGAAGTAAATAGGATCGCCAGGGTGGCTTTTCCTTTGCTGACGGATAACGGATGATTCATACGCTTCACCTCAACAGAAAGATTGTTCTATAAAAAGGATACCATATCCTTTCCCAATTTGCAATAGGGAGGGGCAAAGCAACGATCAGCTCAACGGTATCCGTTTTATCCTAACCGGACGGTTGAGTGCGGTGGCAAAATCGATTATGGCTTTGGTCCCTCGGCTTTTTCCGTCCCAAAAACAAATAATAAAATCGGCGATCTCCGCCATTTTTCGGTTTCTCATCGGTCCGGCTGCCCGCCCGTATTTCTCCCACTCGGCGGGATACCGCTCAATTTCATACCCGTGCTCGCGCGCGTACCGTTCTCCCAGCGCATCGGCACCGCGGCAGCCGCCCGATATAAATAGGAACTCACACACACTTTTCATATCGCTAATGCAAGAATCAATATATTCCTCGGCTTCATAATAGTTGTCATAATCCCGACACCCGGCAACCACAATTCGTTTTTTCATAAAAAGCCCCTCTTTTCATACTTCATACTCCCATATTATTATAAAATCACCAAATTTGCAATACATTTGTAATGCATACCGCAAACACTTTTGCACATACAATAGTATTGCAGAGGTGATTTTATGAAACGATTTAAAATTCCGTCTATACCGCCGACAACTACCAAAAGTATCCGTTTTCCGAACGATATTATTGAACAGGTAGAAAACGAAATAAAAGGTTCGAATTGTACGTTTACCGCGTTTGTGATTGAAGCGGTAAGGGTTGCATTGGCCAATTTGAAAGAGGAAAAATAGGAAGCATTTGTAACATAAGGTGAGAAGTATATGTATTATCCGCGCTTGAGGGGTTTGCGAGAGGATCATGATTTGGTTCAAAAAGAGGTAGCCGCTTATTTGAATATTGATCAAAGAACTTACAGTAACTATGAAACCGGCAAGCGGGAAATACCGACCCACCATATTGTGGCTTTAGCAAAATTTTATAAGGTTTCAACTGATTATATTTTAGGATTAAAATAAGAGATAGAAAAAACCGACCGTGTTTTCACGGTCGGTTTTTGTTTACTGTATTTGAAGAATTACGCTTCTTCTACTTTGCCTGCGCGCACCGCTTCGAAATCCTCTTCGATCTCTTTTGAGGGCGCCTTGGTGAGCAAGGATACCACCACAATGCACAGGGAGGAGAAGATAAACGCCGGCAGCAGCTCGTAGATCGCGAACACGCCGCCAAGTTTACTGATAACCAGCTTCCACAGGAACACCATACCGGCGCCGCCGATCATACCGGCAATAGCGCCCGGCTTGTTGACCCGCTTCCAGAACAGCGAGAACAGCATCAGCGGTCCGAAGGTGGCGCCAAAGCCGGCCCACGCGAAGGAAACGATGCTGAAGATGACACTGTCTTCATCCAGCGCGATCACAATACCGATCGCCGCTAACACCAAGAGGGTGATACGGGATACGATCATTACCTGCTTGTCGGTGGCGTTCTTCTTGAAAATGCCCTGGAAGATGTTTTTGGAGAAGGCGGACGCGGCAATCAGCAGATACGAGTCGGACGAGCTGATGGTCGCCGCCAGGATGCCCGCCATAACGAACCCGGCGAGGATCGCCGGCAGGGAGTTGGTGGCGAGGGTGATAAAGATGTTTTCGGCGCCGCCCTTGGTCAGGTGAGCCACCGGGAACAGCTGACGGCCCACGATACCGATGAACACCGCCACCGCCAGCGAGATGACCACCCATACGGTGGCAATCCGGCGGGAGCGCTTGAGTTCCTCTTCCTTGCGGATAGCCATAAAGCGCAACAGCACCTGCGGCATACCGAAGTAACCAAGGCCCCACGCCATCATGGAGCAAATGGTGAGAATGCCGTAGGGAGCCGCATTACCGAACACCGGCTTGCCCGCTTCAACGATCTGCTGACCGTCGGCATTCAGGGTGGGGGTAGCCAGCCCAAAGAACTCTAAAAATCCGGGGATATTTTTGGCGTTATCGATGACAGCACCCAGACCGCCGGCCTGAATGGTGCTGATGATGACGATGACGGTCAGCGCCACGATCATCACGATCGCCTGCATAAAGTCGGAAACGCTTTCCGCCAAAAATCCGCCGAGCAGGGTGTACAGTAACACAAACGCCGCTCCCACGATCATCATCACGACGTAGGGTGCCCCAAACAGGGTGGAAAAGAGCTTGCCGCAGGTCACAAAGCAGCTCGAAGCATATACCGTAAAGAAGATGAGAATAAACGCACCGGCAATCAGCATAATGTGTTTATTCTTCTCCCGGAACCGGTTGGAGAAAAACTCCGGCAGGGTGATCGAATTGTTCGCCCGCACGCTGTACCGCCGTAACCGTTTAGACACGATCAGCCAGTTGATATAGGTGCCGACCGCAAGACCAATGGCGGTCCAGGTGGCATCCGCCAGTCCGCACCAGTAAGCGACACCCGGCAGACCCATGAGCAGCCAGCCGCTCATATCCGAGGCCTCCGCGCTCATCGCGGTGACCCAGGGGCCCAGTGACCGCCCGCCGAGGAAATACTCCTCGGAGTTTTTGTTGGCACGCTTGGCGTAAATCACGCCGATTCCGATAACTACCGCCATATAAATGACCATAGCGACCAGAATCTGTATGGTTTTTCCGTCCATAATCATTACCTTCCTCTGTAAAATGAAAAATAATACATTTATCATAACAGAAAATGCAAGATAATGCAATAAAAAATTCAAAACTATCGGACCATATGTCTTTTTGTTCCCCAGGTGTTGGATTGATAACTTCTAAAATGTAAAAAGCGGAGGAAATCCCTCCGCTTTTGCTTTATGACAAATCCCTTATATGAAAACGGGGCATCCCACCGTCTGGTCGGATACCCCGTTTCACCGTTTGGGCCATATTCAGTTGAAATATCTCTTCAGCAGACCTTCAAAGGCCTTGCCGTGACGAGCTTCCCCCCGGGATCTTGCACGGGTTTTAAAATTTTGTCTTGCTTTTCGGTTTTCCATTACCGCGCCAGTTGTCGGTATTCCTTTGGTGACATGCCGTTTCTTTTTCTAAATGCTTTGGAAAAAGCGGAGGAGGTGTTAAAGCCCGTACGGTAGGCGATCTCAGTTACGTTTAGCTTGGTTCGAAGCAACAGTGTTTCCGCATGCTCCAACCGTCTCATGAGCAAATATTCATGAGGGGATACCGAAAAACGCTCGGCAAACAAATGACGAAAGCGGTTGTAGCTATAATGAAATTCCGAGGCGATCTCGTGAAAGTTTACCTCCTCACGGTAGCTATTGTCTATCATATCGATCACTGTGCTCCAGTTTATTTTGGGGCGCTCTGCTTCTCCGCTGTTGCTTTGGTGTTTTTGAATTTTTTCTGCGGTTACCAGTATGTTCGCAAGACATGCTTCCGTTAAAACGTCTCGGTGGGGAGAAGAGGTCAGCGACAGACGGCGAAGTTTGCGGATCAGTGAAAAAAGCTTTTGATCCCCGTCGCGAAATACTCCTTCCTCTAAGGGTATGTCGGGGAATTCACACAAAAACGTGGTGGACAGTGTTTCGCACGGCACGGGGTTCACCTCATCGTGGACGGTTCCTGCCCGATAGAAGGCAAAACAATTCCCGTGATAGGAGTACTCCTTTCCGCGAATATGTGTCAATCCATCTCCATAAACAAAATAGACCAGCTCGTGGCAGGGGTGAGTGTGTTCGAAAATGGTGATGGGAGATGCGTGCTCGGAATGGTAGGTGTGGTGAAATTGCATATCAATCATGGCGCTTCTCCTTGTTTATCTTGATGCTTTTATTATAGTGGATATTGCAAATTTAATCAATCATAATAGCCAAATATTCAAAAAACTCAAGCAATTTATGATAGAAAAACACACAGGGACTTGCTACAATAATAATGGGAAATGGGTTTATATCCCCAATTTTCCAAAATATGTTTATTGGAGGAATCAAAATGGAAAGAGTCATTAAGATCGGTATTATCGGATGTGGTAACATCGCCAATGCCAAGCATATGCCCATCCTCTTTAACATTTCAGGCGTAGAGTTGGTCGCATTCTGTGATATCGTTCCGGAAAAGGCGCGCGCTGCCGCTGATAAGTTTGGGGTTCCCGGAGCTCCTGTTTTTGAGAATTACAAGGACCTTTTGGCGATTGATGAGATCGAAGTCGTCCACATTTGTACACCTAATCTGACCCATCGTATGATCACGGTTGATGCATTGGAGGCGGGCAAGCATGTCATGTGCGAGAAGCCCATGGCAGTGACCGCCGTAGATGCAAAGGCGATGCTGGATGCCGCCAAGCGTACGGGTAAAAAGCTGACCATCGGCTACCAAAACCGTTTTCGCCCCGATTCCATGTTCATGAAGAAGGAGGCCGAAAAGGGCACCTTCGGTGAGGTTTATTTTGCCAAGGCGACCGCCTTACGCCGCCGCGCCGTTCCCACCTGGGGAATATTCCAGGATAAGGATGCCAAGGCGGGTCCTCTTTTTGACATTGGCACTCATGCGCTGGACCTGACTCTTTGGATGATGAACAACTACAAGCCCAAGTACTGTGTAGGAAGCATCTATAACAAGTTGAACGGCTCCCCGAAGGGTGAACAGGGCAACATTTGGGGATCGTGGGATCCCGAAAAATACACGGCGGAGGATTCCGCTTTTGGCTTTGTCGTTATGGAAAACGGCGCCACCATCTTTTTGGAGTCCTCTTGGGCATTGAATCTTATTGACGCCAGAGAAGCCATCACTACCATCTGCGGAACCAAGGCGGGCGCAGATATGGTAAACGGCGTTCGAATCAATGGTATTCTCAACGACGAGCAGTATGTGCTAAATTCCGATTTCGGAACGGGCGGTGTGGCGTTTATTCAGGGTAACCAAGGTCCTTCTCCTGCGGAATGCGAGGCCGTTCGTTGGATCGAGGCGATTCGTAACGACACCGAGGTGTTCACCAAGCCTGAGGAGGCATACTGCGTGACCCGTATTTTGGAAGGTATTTACGAATCGGGAAAATCTGGCCGCGTTTATTACTTTGACAACGAATGAACGTTATGAGATCATTAATTTTTGCTGTCGATATTGGCGGCTCCAAAATGGTGTGCGGTGTCTTGAACCGCAAGGGGGAGATCCTGCGACAATGGCGTACCGAATATTCCCCCGGCTATTCCGCGGAAGATCTGTTTCAATATGTTCGGGAAGGTTTTCGCGTTTTGAATGCCGGGGAGGATTGTTCGGTTTGCGGAGCAACGGTCCCCGGATTATGTGATGTTCATACAGGAAGGTGGTTGTATGCCCCTTTCTCGGGACTTTCCGACATTCCCATTACCGATATTCTCACCGAGATAACCGGATTTCCTGCTTATGCGGATAACGATGTAAATCTTTGTGCGCTGGCAGAACGGTATTTCGGTGCTTGCCGTAATATCCGCGACTTTCTGTGGATCACGGTCAGCAACGGTATCGGCGGTGGACTCTTTCTGAACGGAGAGCTTTATCGCGGCAGCCGTTTGACTGCGGGAGAGATGGGGCACCTTACGGTGGAGGAGAATGGGCGCCTCTGTGGGTGCGGTAAGCGAGGTTGTCTCGAGGCAATGGCTTCGGGCGCTTACTTATCGGCAATTTATGAGGAGAGAAACGGCATTCGTCTACCGACCAAAAAGCTGGCTGAACTGGCGCGGGAAGGAGACGAAGAGGCGTTGGCGCTTTTCCGAACCGCAGGGACCTATATCGGTAAAGGTATCTCTCATGCGGTCAATCTTCTAGGATTGGATACTGTCGTATTGGGCGGTGGAGTTGCGGAAAGCTTTTCTCTGTTGGAGCCGGGAATTTCGGATGCCTTGGCACACTGTGTATTTGATCAGGGCAATCCCGAGGTTCACGTGATCCATTCTCCTCTCGGGCAATATGCCGCTTTAAAGGGCTGTGCCGCTCTTGTTTTAGATGAAGAAATGAGGAGGCAATCTATATGAATGTAATACAACGCTACAAAAACGATCTGGAGAAGCTTTTGGAGTCTTTCGATGAAGAAGCGTTGGAGAATGCCTGTCAGCTTCTGCTAAGCGCTTACCGCGAAAACAGACAGATCTTTGTGGCCGGCAACGGCGGAAGTGCGGGGACCGCTAATCATTTTTCCTGTGATTTCGGAAAAAACGCGGTAAAGAGCCAAACCAACCGCCCCAAAATCTTGTCACTCTCCGCCAATGTGGAGGTTCTGACGGCGTTGGGAAATGATTTTTCATACGCCGACGTATTTACGGAGCAATTAAAGAATCAAATGTCCGACGGTGACGTCATTCTTCTGATCTCTGCAAGCGGTAATTCTCCGAATGTGGTGAGCGCTGCTGAATATGTCAAGTCTCGTGGCGGAACGGTCATCGGTATGACCGGCTTCTCTGGCGGACGGCTGCGTGAGTTGTCGGACGTGTCTCTTCACGTTTCCTGTGACTCCTATGAGGAGAGTGAGGATCTTCATCTGATACTAACCCACATGATCGTTTGCTGGTTTAAGGAAAAAGACCTGGGTAACAACGATTAACATCCCCAAAAGAGGACACCCACCAAAACGGTGGGTGTCCGTTTTTTATCCGCTTTTTACCTATTTGAAATAGCGGTTGAGCAGTTGCTCAAATGCTCCGCCATGACCTACCTCATCATTCGCCGGTTGGTGCTTGCATAAGAATGAAAAACTTGGCGGTATAGGAAGGTTCTGTTTGTTGGCAGGGGGTTATTTGTATTATGAAAACGGGGCATCCCACCGTTCGGTCGGATGCCCCGTTTCACCGTTTGGGCCATATTCAGTTGAAATATCTCTTCAGCAGACCTTCAAAGGCCTTGCCGTGACGAGCTTCATCCCGCGCCATTTCGTGAACGGTGTCGTGGATCGCATCCAGACCCAGCTCTTTGGCGAGTTTGGCCAGCTCGAACTTGCCGGCGGTGGCGCCGTTTTCGGCATCCACCCGCATCTCGAGGTTTTTCTTGGTGGAATCGGTCACCACTTCACCAAGCAGCTCGGCGAATTTGGCGGCGTGCTCCGCCTCTTCGTAAGCGGCCTTTTCCCAGTACAGACCGATCTCCGGGTATCCCTCGCGATGCGCGACCCGCGCCATGGCGAGATACATACCCACTTCGGAGCACTCGCCCTCGAAGTTGCAGCGAAGACCGTCGATGATCCGCTCGTCAACCCCCTTGGCAATGCCGACCACGTGCTCGGCGGCCCAGGTCTTGTTGGCGTTTTCTACCAGTTTGAACCGCTCACCGGGAACCTTGCACTGCGGGCAGACAAAGCCCTCCGGCAGTTCGCCTTCGTGAACGTAACCACAGACAGGACAGACATACTTTTTCATATTTGTTACCTCCAAAAAATAATTTACTTGATTTATTGCGCAGATGCGCAGGTTGGACAGATACCGGTGCAGTAAAGATCCTGCGCCTGGATCTGAAATCCACTGAGTGTGGGGACCGACACATTTTCCGGTGTGAGCGGGAAATCATAGATGTGAGAACAGGTCTTACACCGAAAATGTCCGTGATCGCCGACTGTCGCATCAAAATGCTGAACCCCGGCTTCCACCGTCACCACCCGGATGAGTCCGGCGTCGGCGAGCGCGTCCAGCGCATTGTATACGGTCATCAGCGAGCAGGAGGGAAGGGTGGGTTTTAATTCCCGAAAGATGACCTCCGCCGTCGGATGCACCGGATGCTCCAGCAGATACCGGTAGATCGCGATACGCTGTTGGGTCGGGCGAAGTCCGTGTTCCCGCAGAACACCGACCACTGCCATATCCTTCATCCGTCTCCCTCCTCGTTGTTTTGAATGATTACAATGTTATAATAATTCAAATCTTTTCATTTGTCAATACTTTTTTAAAAAATTTTTTTGTTTTTTTGATCCCGATTATATATAAGGAGTTAAATATGCGAAAGATTGCGTTTCGACCGTTGTCCTTTGAAAAGCAGATGACCGTTTTTCTGCCGGTGGTGATGCTGTTTTTGTTGCTCATCGGGGTGCTGGCAGTATCCCGCAGTCGGGAGGGGACGAACCAAGAGGGGAGCGGGAGCACTTCCGCCGCCCTGGTAGCGGGTGCGCCGCCGGTTTCCTTTCTCGTGACCGTTCACGGGGACAGGCTGCAGTATCTCACCCTTTTGACGGTGGATATGGCAACTCCCCGGGTGGGCATTTATTCGTACGAGCCGACTATCCACCTGCCGGACGGTACTGCGGCGGAGATCTATGAAAAAAGCGGTGCACTCGCTTTGCAAAGAGCATTTCAAAAAAGTCTGTCGTCCCCTCTTGATTTTTATCTGGATTTTTCTTATGATGAATTACAGGAATTGATCCAGTATTATGGCGGCGGGGTAAATGTCCACCTGCCGAAAGCCGTTTTCCGAACCGATGATGCGGGTCTGCCGGTATCCTTTCGGTCGGGAGAATGGCATCTCTCGGCTTATCAGGTGTATGAGCTGATGCTGGCGGCGGAAGGGGAGCCGGCCTTATCCTGCCCGATCGCTTCTTCGCTTTGGTGCGATATGATCAATCGGTATCTCACCGACCGACGGGATTTTACTCGGGATTTTTCGGTGCTGGCCACTGTCGGTGATACCAATATAAAAATTTTCCATTTAGAATCTTCTCTGCCTGCCCTGAGAGAACTGGTTCGGTATGCTCCGCTTGGGGTGATAGAGGAAAGGAGGCGCGACCGATGAAAAAACGAATAGCCCTGATTGTGCTTTTGTGTGTCACCTTGTTGATGAGTGGCGGCTGTGACCTGTGGTCCACGTTGGAATCGGTGGCGGCCCGCCTGGAAATTTATCATTTTGAAAGCGAAAAATACCTCGAACAGTTTGAGAATAACTGGTGTTATCGTCATCTGTCTGCCGATATGCAGGCGACCTACGGGGATTTGTATACGGCGGTGACCGACGGCTTTGAAACCGATTGCATCGTGACCACCAAAGGGGATAACCCGGTCACCGGCGAAGGGGTAGAGGTGCGGCTGTCCCATACCCTGTCTCCGGATGAGGTCAGCCGGTTGTTTCAGGCGTTTTTGTATGACAATCCGCAGTTTTTCTATCTGGACCGTCATTACGGTATGAATGGCAGTCAGGTCGGGGATAAATTGTATTATGATCGGATGACCCTGCTGTACAGCATGACGGCGGCCGAGCGAAAACTGGCGAAAGAGGAAATTGAGCAGGTAAAGGCGGATATCCTGCAAAAAGCGGCCGGTGTTTCGGATGAATTTGAGCGGGAATTGCTGTTACATGATTGGCTGGCAGCGCATTGTACTTATGATTATGCTGAGGAGCCCCCGGTGGAAGCGTACACCGCTTACGGTGCGCTGGTGAAAGGGGTGGCCGTCTGCGAAGGGTATGCCCGCGCGATGCAATGGCTGCTCCTTGACAGCGGTATGCCGAATATGCCGGCAATCGGCACCGACCTGAATGGGGAAAGTCACATGTGGAACGTGGTATTGGTGGACGGTATGCCGTATCACCTGGACGTCACCTGGAACGACACTAAAGATCTGCCCCGGCATAATTATTTCAACCTCACCACCGCCGAATTACTGCTTGGACGGCAGATTGACGACACCAATATCGGTCTGCCGGACTGTACCGCGATCGATATGAATTTCTATCGGAAAACCGATTGCTTTCTTGTCTCCTCCGATCGCCAGACGATCGCCCGGACGGTGGCGAGAGAGGTGCAAAGCGGAGATACCGCGATTGAGTTGCAGTTTGATGAAGCGAGCTATGAGGCGGCCAAGGAATTCGTCACGAGCGGGAACCCCTTTTTCAAAGCGGTGGAGACCGCTATGGGTGGCCGGGATATGTGGTCTTTTAAGTTGTATGGGGATGACACCAACCGGGTGCTGACCATGATAAAATCGGAAGAATGAAGGGGTATTGCTTCCTGAAAAAAGCAAAGAAAAATCCGCAAGACCCTTGACAGATTTTGTATACTGTGGTATCATAATTCACGCTTTGAGCACGCGGGTGTAGTTCAGTGGTAGAACCCCAGCCTTCCAAGCTGGTTGTGTGGGTTCGATTCCCATCACCCGCTCCAAAATGTCACGCCTGCAAGGCGTTCCCTATCTGCGGACCTTTCCGCAGACAATATGCGCCTGTAGCTCAGCTGGATAGAGCATCTGCCTTCTAAGCAGAGGGCCAGGGGTTCGAGTCCCTTCAGGCGCGCCATATGGTGGATGTAGCTTAGTTG
>JAFSAC010000048.1 GCA_017442265.1 Clostridia bacterium
AGGATGCCCTCGACGCTGCGGAAGCGGCGGCGATCGACCCTCCTTCCGATCCGACCGATTTTGAAGGTCCGTCTGCGACCTGAAGATCGTAAGCGATCGTAACCCCAACTAAAAACGGTCCGGGTTCTGAAAAGAACCCGGACCGTTTCCTTTTATATTTCGGGGACGTAGCTTATGCACCTTTTGTTAGCACATATTTCGAGCAACGTCAACACACCTATAAAAAAAGGCCCCCTTGTCTAAAGGGGGCTGTCTGCGAAGCAGACTGGGGGATTGTTTAGTTTCGCTTAGGAGAAAGACCTAACGGTCTTTCTCGGGACGTTGCTTATGCACTTGTGATTAGCATTAATATCGAGCAACGTCAATTCTTCCCCATATTGATTAAAAACGACGGCGGTTTCCCGTATACCTTTTTGAAACAACGGGTGAAATAACTGCTGTCCGGGAACCCGCAAATGGCGGCGACCTCCGAAATGGATTGCCCGCCTTCGCTGAGCAGCCGCCGGGCCATTTCCATACGTAGAGAACGAATGTAGTTGACCGGGGTCAGCCCGGTAACCTCCTTGAACCGCCGGCAGAAATGACTTTCCGCATACCCGAACTGACGGCTGATCTCCGCCACCGATAATGGCTCGGTAAAATGGGCATCAATGTAATCCAGCACCTCCTGCATTCCGCTGTCGGTCACCGGCACGGCGGATACCTGCGGAGCGTGGTGGCGGTATAATAATCCGTATAACTGATAGATATAAGAGGTCACGAATAACGACCCGGCATTTTCCTGCTTTCGGGCAGCTTCAAATAAAAGCTTTACCGCCTGCATGGTTTCGGCATCCCGGATCACGGTGGGGAAGGTGGTTTTGCCGGCGGTGATCGGGAGTAAAAGTCGCAGATTCCCGTGCACCCCGGTCAGAAAAGCATTGGTATCAAACCGGAGCGATTGATATAAAAGCGGCACCAGGGCAGTGTGCGCCGACCGGATAACTCCCGGCGGTAACAACGCCGCTTCTCCCGCCGTGACCCGGTACGGTTTTCCGTCCACTGTGAGGGTCATCGCGCCTTTTTCAATCAAAAAGATCTCGGTGACGTCGCAGCGCTGCTGCGGAAAACAACCGGTAAATGCGCGAAACTCGTACGGCCCGCGCAGTTCCACTGCCGATTCGTCTACCCTTTCCCGGAGATTACCTGTCATAGGAGATCACCTCACCTTTGCTAATTTTTCCTGAACCTGAAGATCAATGTACTCACAAACCGCTTGAAACTGTTGATCGATTAAATTGTTTGGTATACGAACCACCGTTAAACCGAACTGCTCAAGATATTTTGTCCGTTCGGTATCCTTTTCTACGTTGATTTGTTCAAAATGCTGTGATCCGTCCAATTCAATGATGAGCCGCGCCTGCGCACAATAAAAATCAGCAATATAGTTCCCGATCGGCTTTTGGCGTAAAAACCGAGTAGGGTAGGAGCGAAGAAAATCGTACCATAGCTTTCTCTCCCACGGCGTCATATTCTTTCGAAGCCCCCGCGCGAGAGGGATATTATTTTTATTGTATGGTTTCATATTCCCTCCTAATATAGCGACCCACCACAACGGCTCCCCTTGTCAGGGGAGCTGGCAAAACCGACAGGTTTTGACTGAGGGGTAGCCACACTATCCCAGTTACCTATACCCTAAACTAAATGTAACACACCCCCCACAAAAAAGCAATCACCAAATAAAAACACCGGGATTTGGTAGGTTTGTACGAACCTTTTTTGGGTAAATCAAAATTATCCTAAAAGAGGACAAAATTATCCTCTTGCAATCCTGGAATATCTTTGCTATAATCATCTTGCATAGGTATAACTATCTCCATTTTTAGGAAGGATCGGTCATGTGGTCCGGAGCAGAAATGGGGTAGGATTGCCTCGTTGCGTGGCGCACCGGCGCGAAAACGGCGCGAAAAAGCGTATCTTTTGTTCCAAATAAAAATATGGGAGGAAAGCAATAATGAAACCGAGAAAACTCAGCAAGACCCTTCTCGCGGCAGTTCTGATGCTGTCGCTGCTGGTGTCCGTATTCCCGGGCTTCGGCATCGCGTCCGTTGCTGACGCGGCTACTTGGACTCATTCTTATGATGTCGTTCAGAATACCGACTCTTCTGTCGCGTATGTTGATCAGGCCAATCTGAAGAATGATTTCCAGGTTTACAAGTATGATTTTACCAATCAGAATCCGTATGCGTATCGCGACGAAAGCCTGACCGCGGTAGCGGGCTACCCGAAGGAAATGAGCGCGGACGATCTTCGGAACACGACCGGTACTGGATATGACAATGGTTATTTGAATTTTTGTCAAACTTCCAATACCTGGGCGCTGACCAATGTGAACGAAAACGCGAAAGTCTCTGGCGACTTTGATATGGAAGTCGAAATGGTTTATAACAGAGTCGCACGCGTTGGCTTCCGTTCGATCGTCATCTCTCCGGAAAAAGGCAAGTTCAACCTTTATTCCGCTGACACTGCCACCGATCCGGTGAACGGTCTGGCCATTACCCTGACCGACAATAATGCCAATCCCCGTATTGGTATTGCCGGCGCCATCGACAAGAGCACCGTGGTATATAACAACTGTAATGACCGCGCCAGCGACAGCCAAACTGCCCTCAATAGCGGTTCCTGGGGTGTGTTGACTTCCGCCGGCAAGGCCAACAGTGTCATGGGCCTTTGTAACGTATCGAATTATAAAGTGGCCCCGGGACAGGGCGGCGAATATGTCCTGCACATTCAGGTGAAGGACGGTGTGGTGAAGGTTTGGCCCACCAGCAACCCCGATGTGTATGTTCAGGTCAATTTGACTGAAGCTTTCACCGGTGGTTACGTCTCCTTTGCCGGTCACAACGCTGTGAGCGGTGAGGATTCTGCCAACTTCGATGATAAAGATGGTGCTGCTCTCGTTTCTCTGAAGTGGGAGACCGCTGCGGAAAAAGCGGCGCGGGAAGAAGCGGTGTTCCAGGCGAAAAACGAGTTTGTATACGGCACTGACGGTGTCTTCGTTCGCAACGAAACCGCGGACAACAAAAGTCGCCTGGATCTCAACCCGGGTTTTGTGTCCGATTTCCTGGTGTATCGTTGGGAATTCCCGACGAACGGTACCACTTTGAATGGTGCCCCCACCCTCCGCTCCTATTTTGCCAACGGTATGGAGATCAGCACCGACAACACCTCTAACAAAGCGAATAACGGCTATGATGCCGGGTACTATAGTTTTGTGCGGGTACAAGCTGACAATGAGAGCAAAACCGACGGCGGCTACTATGGTGACCTTGAGTGGACCGGCACCGCCAAAACCTCTCAGTTCTTGGCGGCCTACACCCATCGTCGCACCCTCGCCAAGACCGATGACTTCTACGTAGAAGCTTCCTTCACTGCTGGCGAAGGCGACGACGTGAACACTCAGGCCATTATGATCGCGCCCAAGGGCGAATTTGCGGTCACTCAGGACAACGTGGCTGACAAGGGCATTTTGATCTCCCACAACCCCAGCAGCAACTGGGTTTCGGTCGCCGGTGCGATCAAAGACTATGAAGTAACGAACTCTGCTACTAATGGCGCCACTTCCGGCAACAACAACCGTTGGGTTGCTGCGGCGACCAACAAGGTGGCGGCGCAGGAGTACCTCGGTGCGGTTCCGACCCGTGATATTCCTTATATCAACGGCACCACCACCAAGGCCACTGCCTTGATCACCCTCTGCATTGAGGTGAAAGACGGCGTTCTCTCCATCTGGAACAAAGCGGATGGCAGAATCGTCATCAAGGCCACTCTGACTGACGATTGGGCAGGCGGAAACGTTTCTTACGTCGGCTCCAACTTCAACCGCGGCTCCTTTGCCGGTCTGAAGTTGTTGGTCAATCCGACCGAAGCGGCCGACACCTTCGAATATGCGACCGATGCTGACACTCTGCTCGGCTTCAACGGCAAGAGGTATCCCAATAATAATCTCTACATTACTATGGAGAATTCGGATGCGATCCTCGCCGATGCGGCGGCGGCCTACGTGGCTGACAACTACGATTTCTACTACACCGATGAAAACGGTGCGGTAGTGAAGCAGGATGCGGTTGTCGGTGTGGGTGACGGATTTAACGTGAACGCTGCGCAAAGCCGTCCGTATTCCGATTCCTATCTCCGGTTCCGCCGTTCTGGTGTCGCAATAACCGGTGCGATGGTCCCGACTATGGATACTGCGGTCGGAAACTGTGCTTCCCTCTTCGGCTCCGATTTCTCTGCCAAGGTCGGCTTTATCTTTGACCCGGCGGCTGACTTCGGCGATTATCCGCAGCAGGCGCTTCTTGGCTTCCGTATGGGTGCCGCCGGCGACTTTTCTTCCGAGGGCGCATATCTGAAGGCGACCCGTGGAGCTCTTTCCATTGTGGAAGGTGCGACTGAGACCCAGTTGGTTGATTATTCCGGTCTGGTTGATACTCGTAAGGTTCAAGTTGAGCTGGACGTCAAGGTGGAAGGTACCGCACTTACCGGCACTCTGACCGTTGGTAAGCAGGTGTATTCGATCACTCACACTCTCACTTATGATGAAGCGGGCTTCTTTGCCATTGGTGCGCTTAACACTACCTTCGTTGATTCTTCTCTTCTGGAACTCACCCTCGATGAGTATGCTAGTGCTACTACCGCTGCCAACGTGGGCGACGGCGCTCTGACCGTGAACCGCGCTGACACCGACCGTGCCGGTTACTACAAGTTCATCATCACCGCTACTCCGGATGCCGATGCCGCTCTGAAGGCCGGTACCCTGATTGCGGAAGATGCTGAGGGCAAAATGGTTCCGAAGCGTGTTGGCTTCCAGACTGAGGAAACTCAGGGCACCCAGTATGTGGTGTACTCCAAGTCCGACGTTACCGTGGCGGCTACCTTCTACAAGGTCACTGCCGGCGACGAGAACATTGCTAAGATCGGTACTTCCGTGAACACGGCTGCGGAAGGCGATGAAGGTTATGTTGGCGGCGGTCTGCGGTTCGTCTACCATGCGGACATTCATCAGAATGCCCAGGGTAGCCCGTACTACATGACCGTGGACGGCGCTGAGAAGGAAGTTGCCGACTTTGGCGCGATCGTGGCTCTGAAGAGCACTGCCGACGCTCTGAACGGCGGTCTCTGCTACGAGAACAAGGATGCGGCTTACGTTCAGTACAGAAGCGTGCTTGACTCCGGCGTCTACTATGACCTGTGCGACAGCTATGCTCAGTTTGCGATCCAGGTCACCAACATCTCCCTGCTGAACGTGGAAGACGAAGAGATCACCGCTTGCGGTTATATCCTCTTCGCTGACGGCACTGCGGTTTCCACCGATGCCTTCACCACCAGCTACGCTGCTGAGAAATAAGCAGTAACCAATAGTTCCCACGTCGGGGCAGGTCCATTCGGACCTGCCCCGATTTCTTTTTGCTCGTTCATATATTCCTATATAATGTAGGGGCGGATTCCATATCCGCCCGCAAAATCTGCACAAACCCCGTAGGGACGATGATTATTTATCGGTGCACACCTGGGAGAAAGACCGGAACGGTCTTTCTCGAGACGTTGCTTATGCACCTATTGTTAGCACATATTTCGAGCAACGTCGATCGCCCGTTAAAATCCGCACACACCAAAACGGGCGAGCACTGCTCGCCCCTACAAAGATTCTGCTACCTTTCCGGCGTAATCATGGCTCCCCGCGAGGTTTGTGGCTTCGCCGCAAACTCGACGGACTTTGCTCTGCAAAGTCCACTTGTCAGGTGAGCCAATGAGAGCACCCACCCCTTTGCCTCCCTCTGGGAGGGAGGTGGCTTTTGCCGTAGGCAAAAGACGGAGGGAGAGAAAACAAACACTACCCCTCCGCCTCATTTCATTCGGCACCTCCCCTGACAAGGGGAGGCAAGAGGGGATCTGCAACCGCCCCTTTGCCTCCCTCTGGGAGGGAGGTAGCTTTTGCCGTAGGCAAAAGACGGAGGGAGAGAAAACGTAGGATTCCCCCTCAGGCGTTTATCACCACCAGCTCACCATACCAAGGGGAGCCAATGTCAGCACCCACCATATCTGCCTCCCTTGTGTAAAGGGAGGCGTTAAAATGGCCGATTTCCCGGCAAAACCGTCCATTTCTACAGCAATATAACCAAACACGGTGGAAAACATATCTCCGTTTCGGGCAAATATGCACAAACTTCAAAAAAATGTCAAAAAACACTTTACAACTTCATCACGCTAAAGTATAATAGAGACATCAACCACGACACAGTGGTAAAAACAAAGCCAAAAGGCAAAAGGAGAAAACGATTATGAAAAAGGTATTAGCACTGATTTTTGCAGCTCTGATGATGGTTGGCTGTCTCGCCGGTTGCGGCAACAACGCCGACAAGACCGATGTGGAGTACATCAAAGACAAGGGCACCCTGGTTGTCGGTATGACCGACTTTGCTCCGATGGATTACAAGGATGCTAACGGCAACTGGATCGGCTTTGATGCGGATCTCGCGAAGGGCTTTGCCGAAGAATTGGGCGTGGAAGTTCAGTTCGTGGAGATCACCTGGGGACAGAAAGCTAACGAGCTGAAAACCAAGAACATCGATATCGTGTGGAACGGTATGACTCTCACTGACGACGTGAAGGCGCAGATGGATTGCTCGGTTCCGTACTGCCGCAACGCGCAGGTGGTTGTCATGAAGAAGGATAAAGCGGCGAACTACAAAGATGCCGCTTCGATGAAGGATCTGCAGTTTGCGGTAGAAAACGGCTCTGCCGGTGAAGATATGGCCACCGAAAACGGCTTCAAGATCACCGAGGTCGACAAGCAGGCGAAAGCGCTTATGGAAGTGGCTTCCGGCACCTGTGATGCCGCTATCATCGATATGCTCATGGCCGGCGCGATGATCGGCGAGGGCACCGATTACGCTGACCTGACCTATAGCATTGAGCTGAACAGCGAAGAGTACGGTATCGGTATGCGCCAGGGCTCCGACCTTGTTGAAAAGCTGAACACCTACCTGAAAGCCGCCTCTGCGGACGGCACCATTGCGAAGCTTGCCGAGACCTATAAGATCTCCGACAACGTTATGGAGATCAAATAAAAAAACTTTGCACGAGAACACGGGCAGAGAGGTACGAAAAGTACCTCTCTGCTTTTAGTGCGGTTAGGATAGTATAGCTATGACAGAACTTATACAAAAAATTATTGAACAATTCCCGGTGGTGGTCGGGTCGCTGAACGAAGGTTTTCTGCAAACGCTGAAATTGTTTGCTATCACCTTGATCGGCGCTCTGCCGCTGGGACTTCTCATTTCCTTTTGCTCAAAAAGCAGTTTTGCACCTCTGCGGGCGGTTACCCGTTTCGTTATCTGGATCGTGCGGGGAAGCCCGTTGATGTTGCAACTGCTGATTATATTCTACGGCCCCGGTCTTATGGGATTTCCTGTGTGGGGCGGCGGTCAATCCGGCCGTTTCTGGGCATCTGCCGTGGCGTTTATTCTTAACTATGCCTGCTATTTCTCCGAGATATTCCGCAGTGGCATTGAAGGGGTACCGAAAGGTCAGCAGGAGGCCGGGCAGGTGCTTGGTATGACCCGCGGACAGATCTTCGTGAACGTGACCTTGATGCAGATGATCAAGCGGATCGTCCCGCCGATGTCCAACGAAATTATCACCCTGGTGAAGGACACTTCCTTAGCGCGGGTAATCGCGTTGCAGGAGCTTATTTGGAACGCGGAGGCGTTCACCACCACCTCCCACGGTATTTCCGGTGCAATCTGGCCGCTGTTCTTTACCGGTGTCTACTATCTGCTCTTTAACGGTCTGCTCACCTTGTTGCTCGGGCGGCTGGAAAAGAAGCTCAGCTATTTCCAGGTGTAAGGAGGGGAGACGAAAATGGCATTTTTAGAGATCAATCATTTAGAAAAGCATTTCGGCTCCACCCGGGTGCTCGAGGACATCAGTTTCACCCTCGAAAAGGGGCAGGTACTGGCGATTATCGGTTCCTCCGGTAGCGGAAAAACCACCCTTCTCCGTTGTTTAAACTTCCTGGAGACCCCCGATCAAGGGAGTATCACCCTGGACGGGAAGGTTCTCTTTGATGCAAATGATCCGGCAACCCGCGCAAAACAGGAGATCCGAAAAAAGCGGTTGCATTTCGGATTGGTGTTCCAATCCTTTAATCTTTTTCCGCAGTACACGGCGCTGAAAAACGTAATGCTGGCGAAGGAACTGCTCAAAAAGGAAAGCCCGGATTACAAGGAAAACCGTAAAGCCATTCAAGAGGAGATTCGCGCCGAAGCGGAAGGGTTACTCGAACGTATGGGACTTTCCGACCGGATGAGTAATTATCCTCAGCAGCTTTCCGGCGGTCAGCAGCAGCGGGTCGCAATTGCCCGCGCTTTAGCGCTCAGCCCCGACATTCTCTGCTTTGACGAGCCGACTTCTGCCCTCGACCCGGAACTGACCGGCGAGGTTTTGAAGGTTATTCGCGGACTGAAAGGCAGTGACAGCACCATGATCGTGGTGACCCACGAAATGGAGTTTGCCCGGCACGTGTCCGATAAGGTGATCTTTATGGCGGACGGGGTGATTGAGGAAATGGGAACCCCCGAGCAGGTGTTTGATAACCCGCAATCCGAAAAGACCCGTCAGTTTCTCAATAAATCCCGCGAAGAGTATTAAGCATAATAAAACCCCCGCTGTTCATTCGGACAGCGGGGGTTTTTATTGGATATGGCGGCATTTTCGGTGATATCGCATTCACCTGTTATAGGCCCCCGGCCTAAAGGGGGCTGTCTGCGGAGCAGACTGGGGGATTTCCTATAATGTTTCCCTCTGGGAGGGAGGTGGATTTTGCCGCAGGCAAAAGACGGAGGGAGAGAAAAAATAAAAAACGGGCGGATTTTATATCCGCCCGTTTGTTCTATTCAAGAAATTTATTACTTACCGTTGAGAGGCCAGGAAGAACACGGCAATGGTACCCGGGCCGCTATGCGCACCGATGACCGGGCCGATATCGCCGATCAGCACCTCTTTGACCCCGCAGTTTTCCTTCAGGATCGTCTCTAACTGGCGGGCCTCCTCTAAACAATCACCGTGGCTGATAAAGACGATCTCGTTATCCGGGAGTACCGTTTCGGAAAACTTATCCGCCAGCGCTTTGATCGCCGCCGAGCGGCCGCGCACCTTGCTCATACTGATGAGATGCCCTTCGTTGTCCACGTGCAGAACCGGCTTAATACCGAGCATGGTGCCGACCAGCGCCACCGCACCGCTGACACGGCCGCCGCGCTTGAGGAAAAAGAGATCGTCCACGGTAAACCAGTGGGAGAGGGAGAGACGGTTGTCCAAAACGTACTGGTACACCTCTTCAATTGAAGCGCCCGCGTTTCTTTTCTGAGCGGCGAGGTATACGAGCAACCCCTGTCCCATAGAAGCCGCCAGGGTGTCCACCGTTAAAATCTTGCGATCGGGATATTCCTCTTTCAGCTCGCTTGCGGCGATCTCGCTGGACTGGTAGGTGGTGCTGAGTCCCGACGAAAAGGCGACGTACAGCACGTCACGACCGGCTTTCAGTTCCTTTTCAAATGCATCCCGGAAGGTAGCAATATTGATCGCGGAGGTACGCGCCATTTTGCCGTCCCGGAGTTTTTGATAAAAGGCGGTGAGATCCACCTCGTTATTCTTCTGACTTTCCTCATCATCCACCAGCACGTCCAGCTGCAGCGCACGCACCTGCCACTCGGCAAGCAACGTATCCGAAATATCGCAGCAGGAATCGGTGAGAAGGGTGTATTCTGCCATCATGATGATCCTCCTTGAAACACAAATAGACTCACCCCGTCTTTACGGGGCACATCAACTGCCTCTATCATACCGCAAAAAATCCGGGTTGTCACCCTTTTGAAGCCCCTTTTCCCTCCACACTTGCCGCCACCTTCTCGACCCGGTAAACCGGACCGGTAGAGTGGTAGAAAGCCCCTCTACCGGGGGTAGAGTTTTCATTTTTCACCCCTTGAAAACCAAAAAAAGATGTGGTATACTATGAATACATCTCAGATAAGGAGGATAGCCAGGAATGGATGATTTAAAACAGATCGTTGCCAAAAATATTACCGAGCTTCGCAAAAAGCATGGCATTACCCAGGCGGAATTGGCGGAACGCTTAAATTATTCGGACAAGGCCGTCTCCAAATGGGAGCGTGGCGAGTCGATTCCCGACGTCGCGGTGCTGAAAATTATTGCTGAGATTTTTTCGGTGAAGATCGATTACCTGGTGACCGAGGAACACGCGGACGATTCTCTTGAGATTCCGAAGATCAGCCGGCGGCGCGCCCGCAATCAAATGCTGATCACGGCGATGTCGCTGATGCTGGTATGGCTGATCGCCACCTTCATTTTTGTGAACATTGAGTTGATTGCCCCGCACCTCAAAAACCATTGGATGGTGTTTGTGTATGCAGTACCGGTGACCTGTATCGTGTGGCTGGTGCTGAACACCCTTTGGTTTAATCCTAAGCGGAACTTCCTGATTATTTCGTTGCTTCTTTGGTCGACGCTGGCGGTATTGTATCTTTCCTTTTTCTCTTTTTTACATACGAATGCCTGGCTGTTATTTTTGATCGGCATTCCGTCCCAGATCATCGTGCTGTTATGGTCCGGCATCCGCCCTTCTCACAAGCAGAAGCAAAAAACGAGCACCAAAAAACGCCGTTCGGTTTGAACGGCGTTTTTTCATTTTCGGAGCAAGGCGGCCCGTTCCCGGTAATCGGGGAGGATCGATTCTATCAACCGATAGAAGTCGGCGCTGTGATTGTGATGCCGGATGTGGGCCAGTTCGTGCACTACCACGTAGTCGATCGCCGTCTCCGGGTAGTTCATCAGCCGATAGGAGAAGCAGATCGAATTTTTCCCGCTGCAGCTTCCAAACCGGGTTTTCGCTCCGGTGATTTTAATACCGGTGGGGGTGACCCCCATTTTCTTTGCAAAAAAATTGACCCGTCCGGGGAGAATGGCGGCGGCTTTTTCTTTCAGAAGGATGATTTCCTCCGGGGTTGGCTCGGGATGGTTTTCCCGGTAGTTCCGTTGGGCGATAAGCCGT
This sequence comes from Clostridia bacterium, assembly GCA_017442265.1. GTDB lineage: Bacteria > Bacillota > Clostridia > Oscillospirales > Acutalibacteraceae > URNF01. The sequence continues at coordinate 11,111 of JAFSAC010000048.1, forward strand.
TTTTGAATCCAATCGGTGTGCCGTTCCACAAACCGCCGGATATCCTTGTCCGGCATAAAATACGGCGCCCGGACTTCGATCTCGCCGTTTCGGGTCACCTTCAGCGAAACCGATTGGCGATGAGAGCGATACAGCCGGTATTCCATTCTCATCCTCCTTTTTAAGAAATAACCGCCCGTCCGAATGGACGGGCGGTGTTTTGTTTGATTTAGCCCTGCTGACGTTTGGCAAGCAGCTGCTTGATCTTCTGGTGAGAGTCGATCAGGGTGCTGATCGACACGTCGTGATGCAGCGCGGCGATGAAGTAGGCAATGTACTTCGAAACGTCCACCTCGTGGAACCAGTCACGGCTGAGCAGTTCCGGCGAACGGTAGGTGAGGTTGGTCCCCAGCACGCCGGTGACGATCCCCTCTTCTACCGCTTTATCGAAGCTTTCCAGCCCTGCGGTGAAGGTGGCATAGGTCGCATAGCAGAAGATGCGGCCGGCATTGCGTTTTTTCAGCTCATACGCGATATCCAGCATCGATTCGCCGGAAGCGATGATGTCGTCCGCAATAAACACGTCACGACCCTCGACCGAGTTGCCGAGGTATTCGTGCGCGACGATCGGGTTGCGCCCGTTCACTACGCGGGAGTAGTCACGGCGTTTGTAGAACATACCGAGGTCAACGCCGAGACACGAGGAATAGTACATATTCCGGAACATAGCGCCTTCGTCCGGGCTGACGATCATCAGGTGGTCACGGTCGGCCTTGATGTCCGGAAAATCACGGAACAGGGTTTTGAGCACCTGATAGGAAGGCATCACGTTGTCAAAGCCGGTGAGCGGAATGGCGTTATGTACACGGGGGTCGTGCGCGTCAAAGGTGACGATGTTGGACACGCCCATTTCCTTGAGTTCCTGCAATGCGACCGCGCAGTCCAGCGACTCACGGTAGCTGCGACGGTGCTGACGACCGCCGTACAGGATCGGCATAATGACGTTGATGCGGTGCGCTTTACCGCTGGTGGCCTGGATAATACGCTTTAGATCCTGGAAATGATCGTCCGGGGACATCGCGTTTTCCTGACCGAACATTTTGTACCGGCAGCTATAGTTGCCCACGTCCACGATGATGAACAGGTCGTCGCCGCGGATACTGCTTTTAATGAGACCTTTACCGTCGCCGGAGGAGAAACGGGGACATTCCGCTTCCACTAAGAAGGTTTTGTCGTCCCGACCGCATTTCTGCGCCCACTGGGTCAGATGCGCGTCGATCTTTGCACCGAGCTCTTTCGCACTTTGCAGCGCAATGATGTTTAACGGCGCAATGTTTTCCTCCCGATCAAAAATGGTTTCACTGGTGATGTCATGATGTGCCAATACTACCGACCCCTTTTTCACTTCTTGGGTACATTGTATCATTTTTAAAACCGGATGACAAGAGACATTCTGTCTTTTCCCGACATTTTTTTCGAATTCTCCCTTTTGCCTGAAATCGATTGAGTTTTTTTAGCGGCTGTGGTATACTAATACCATTCTGAGAAAGGGGGGAGCCGCATGGAAAAACCGATTGATATCCTGAAAGAGGATGAAATGGTAGAACGCTGTTTTCTGGTCGGGATCGATACCGGGGAATATGATGCAGAGCTTTCCCTTTCAGAATTGGCCGAACTGGCGCAGACCGCTGGGGCCGAGGTGTGCGGCAATATGTTGCAACGGCGGGAATCCCCCGACAAAGCCACCTGTATCGGAAGCGGTCGGTTGGAGGAATTATCCGCCCTTTGCCGTCAGGATGAGATTGATCTGGTGATTTTTGATCGGGAATTATCCGCCACCCAGCACCGCAATTTGGAAGAGGCGCTCCCTTGCCGGGTGATCGACCGGACTATGCTTATTTTGGATATTTTCGCCGGTCGCGCGCGGTCGGCGGAGGGGCGGCTGCAGGTGGAACTCGCCCAGCTGCAATATATGCTTCCGCGGCTTATGGGACAGGGGCTCTCGCTGTCACGGCTCGGTGGTGGCATTGGCACCCGCGGTCCGGGTGAATCCAAACTTGAAAGCGACCGCCGGCATATCCGCCGGCGGATTGACAGCTTGCGGGCTCAATTGAAAGAGGTAGAAAAGCGCCGGCGGGCGCACCGGGAACGGCGGCAGAAGGACGGGCTTGCTACCGTCGCGATCGTTGGATATACCAACGCCGGCAAATCCACCCTCTTAAACCGGCTGACCGATGCCGGGGTACTGGCACAGGATATGCTGTTTGCCACCCTGGATACCACCACCCGGGCGCTTCGGCTCCCGGATGGGCGCACGGTGTTGCTGATCGATACGGTCGGTCTTATTCGCCGTCTGCCGCACCATTTGGTGGAAGCGTTTCACGCCACCTTGGAGGAGGCGGGGGATGCGGACCTGGTGCTGAATCTTTGTGATGCCGCCAGCCCTGAGGCGACCGAGCATTTGTCCATTGCGGAACAATTGATGCAGTCGCTCGGTCGGGGTGACCGCCCGGTTTTGCAGGTGTTTAATAAATGTGATCGGGTGTCCCCCGATTCGATCCCGCTCGGGAAAAACCGGGTGGCGATCAGTGCGATCACCGGGGAGGGTATCCCGGAACTGCTCGCGGCGATTGCCGACGCACTGCCGCCCGATCGGCGGCGGGTGACCCTCTTGTTTCCGTTTTCACTCGGAGCGCTGGCGGAGGAGTGCCGCCGGGAAGGAGCGGTGGAATCGGAGGAGTACGTCCCGGAAGGGTTGCAAATGACCGTGATCCTGGGTTCCCGGATGCTCAAAAAGGTGGCGGATGCCGGGGTTCAGGAAATGGGCGAATAAAAAAACACCGAAGAGAAAATTCTCTTCGGTGTTTTATTTATTTTACGCCAAACAACAGGTCGCTGTAGGTCGGATACGGCCAGTGGGAGCGGGCGGTATTCGCCTCCAGAATATCCGCATCGGCACGCATATCCTCCATAGCGGCAAACACCGCATCGTGGTAGAAGTTCGCCCGGGCCTGCACCCCTTCAATCTTTTTGGCATCCGCCACGGCAGACCGCAAAGTCGCCATTTTCTGATAGAAGTTTGCGGTCGTGTCAGACAGCTTTTCAGCCAGCGCCTCTTCCACCTGACAGTTCAGTTTTTTCAAAAGCTGTTTTTTCGCCAGCGCGGTGCGGCACAGCTCGCCGGTATAGCTTTCCACCGCCGGGAGAATTTCCTTGCTCGCCATATCCAGCATAGTCTCTGCTTCAATGTTGAGCACCTTGCAGTAGTTCTCCAACAGGATCTCGTACCGGGAATTCAACTCCTTGCGGGTGTAAATGCGATACTTTTCAAACAGCGCAATATTTTCCTCACGGATGAGATACGGCAGACAATCGGGGGTGGAGGGGAGGTTGAGCAATCCGCGGCGAGCCGCTTCCTTTTGCCACGCCTCATCGTAGCCGTTGCCGTTAAAGATGATGCGCTTGTGCTCTTTAATGGTACGCACAATAAGATTGTGCACCGCTTCGTTGAAGTTTTCCGCTCCCTCCAGTTCGGTGGCAAACTCGTCGATCGCTTCAGCGACGGCGGTGTTGAGCACCGTGTTGGATTCGGCGATGGAGAGGGCCGATCCCAGCATCCGGAACTCAAACTTGTTGCCGGTAAAGGCGAACGGAGAGGTGCGGTTGCGGTCGGTATTGTCTTTCGGGAAGCGGGGCAGGATATGCACCCCGACCTTCATCAAGGTTTGTTCCTTCACATCGTACGCTTCGCCCTTTTCGATCGCATCCAGAATCTCGGTAAGCTCGTCCCCGAGGAAAATGGAGATGACCGCCGGCGGCGCTTCGTTCCCACCCAAACGGTGATCGTTGCCGGGGCTGGCTACCGCAATGCGAAGCAGGTCCTGATGCTTGTCCACCGCCTTCATCACCGCACACAGAAATACCAGGAACTGTGCGTTTTTGTGCGGAGTCTCGCCCGGCTCTAACAGGTTGATGCCGGTGTCGGTGGAAATGGACCAGTTGTTATGCTTGCCGCTGCCGTTTACCCCGGCAAACGGTTTTTCGTGCAACAGACACACCAGCCCGTGTTTCTGCGCCACCCGCTTCATCACTTCCATAGTGATCTGGTTGTGATCGGTGGCGATGTTGACCGAGGTGAAGATCGGCGCTAATTCGTGCTGAGCGGGAGCGGCTTCGTTGTGCTTGGTTTTCGCCAGCACGCCGAGTTTCCATAACTCCTCGTCCAACTCCTGCATATACGCGGCGATACGCGGCTTGATTGCCCCGAAATAATGATCCTCCAGTTCCTGTCCCTTCGGGGGCTTGGCGCCGTACAGGGTACGGCCGGTGAAGATGAGGTCCTGGCGCCGATTAAACATTTCCTCCGGGATGAGGAAGTATTCCTGCTCGGCACCCACCGTGACCCGCACCATATGAACGTCGTCGTGCCCGAATGCCAACAACAGGCGTTTGGCTTGCTTATTCAGCGCTTCCATAGAACGGAGAAGCGGAGTTTTTTCGTCTAATGCTTCACCGCCGTACGAACAGAAAGCGGTGGGGATGCACAGGGTGCCCCCCTTGATAAAAGCGTAGGAGGTCGGGTCCCATGCGGTATAGCCGCGCGCTTCAAAGGTGGCGCGCAGACCGCCGGAGGGGAAGCTGGACGCATCCGGTTCGCCCCGGACCAGTTCCTTGCCGGAGAAATCCATGATCACCCCGCCGTCGGCGGTGGGGGAGATAAAACTATCGTGCTTTTCGGCGGTTACCCCGGTGAGCGGCTGGAACCAATGGGTGTAGTGGGTGGCTCCCTTTTCCAGTGCCCATTCCTTCATCGCTCTTGCCACTACGTTGGCAATGTCCGGATCCAAATGCTTGCCAAGCTCGGTGGTGCGTTTGAGCGCTTCATAGGTTTCTTTGGGTAGGCGCTCCTGCATCACCGCATCGCTGAATACCATGGAGCCAAACATTTCCGGCACGTTACACATATCGCGTTACCCCCTGATACAAAAAACGCTGTGAAGCAATCGCTTCACAGCGTCGTTGCTGCAAGATGTTATTAATTTTAATACTTTTTATGACTTTTGTCAAGTTTTTTCCGCATTTTAATAAAGGTAAAGAGTGTTATTGACTTTCTTTTACCGAAAAGCGTATAATGAAGGTAACACTTCACTGAAAAGGAGGGGCGGTATGGCGCATCCTTTTGCTCATTTTCGCACCATTACAGCGCACCGGCATTTGGTGATGCGGCATTGCCGCCGTGCCGGTATTTTTTGGCAGGGACTGTGTCACGACCTGTCCAAATATTTGCCGGCGGAATTTTTGGTCGGCGCCCGGTTTTATACCGACGGAAGCCGCAGTCCGAACGAAAACGAACGGCAGAAAAACGGGTATTCGAAAGCGTGGTTGCACCACAAAGGGCGTAACCGCCACCATTTTGAATACTGGACCGATTACAGTCCCAAAACCCGCCGGGTGGAGCCGTTGCCGATGCCGGACCGGTATATTGTGGAAATGGCGTGTGACCGCATCGCTGCCAGCAAAATTTATATGAAGGATCAGTATGATGATTCGGCGCCGCTCAACTATTTTTTGCGTGGAAAAGCCACCCGCGTCATTCACCCTGAAACCTCCGACAAGCTGGAGACCATTCTTCGTCTGCTTGCCGAGGAGGGGGAGGAGGTCACCTTCGCGTATCTCCGTACCATGATCGCCCGCTCCCGCCGAAAGTCGAGAAAGTGAAAAATCCCCTGTCCGACCGGACAGGGGATTTTTTTATGCTTTTTAGAACGCAAGCTTTTCACGCAGGTACTCTTTGAGGTTTTCGATCGGAATACGAACCTGTTCCATGGTATCGCGGTCGCGCACGGTAACGCTGTTGTCCGCTTCGATACCCTTTTCCGGATCGCCCACCGTGTCGAAGTCCACCGTGATGCAGAACGGGGTACCGATCTCGTCCTCGCGGCGGTACCGCTTGCCGATCGAACCGGCTTCGTCGAAGTCTACCATAAACTCGCCGGAAAGCAGGTTGTAAACCTCCTGCGCTTTCGGGGAGAGCTTTTTGGACAGCGGGAGAACCGCCGCCTTGAACGGTGCCAGCGCCGGATGCAGGTGCAGGACGGTACGCACGTCGTTTTTCTCGGCGTCCACCACCTCTTCGTCGTACGCATCGCACAGCATTGCCAGTACACAGCGTTCCACACCCAGACTCGGCTCAATGACGTAGGGGATGTAATGCTCACCCGTCTCCTGATCGAAGTAGGTCATATCCTTGCCGGAGGTGTTCTGATGCTGGGTCAGATCATAATCGGTACGGTCGGCAACCCCCCACAGCTCGCCCCAGCCGAACGGGAACAGGAACTCGAAGTCGGTGGTCGCTTTGGAGTAGAAGCACAGCTCCTCCGGATCGTGATCGCGCAGTCGCAGGTTTTCCTCCCGCATACCGAGGGAAAGAAGCCAGTCACGGCAGAATCCACGCCAGTATTCGAACCATTCAAGGTCGGTACCCGGCTTGCAGAAGAATTCCAGCTCCATTTGCTCAAATTCGCGCACCCGGAAGATAAAGTTGCCGGGGGTGATCTCGTTACGGAAGCTCTTGCCGATCTGCGCAATACCAAACGGCAGCTTGCGGCGGCTGGAGCGCTGAACGTTATTGAAGTTCACGAAGATACCCTGCGCGGTTTCGGGGCGCAGATACACGGTGTTCTTCGCATCCTCGGTAACCCCCTGGAAGGTCTTGAACATCAGGTTGAACTGCCGGATGTCGGTAAAGTCGTGCTTGCCGCAGGTGGGGCAGGGGATCGCGTGCTCCTCCACAAACGCTTTCATCTCCTGCTGGGAGAAAGCATCGATCGGCTTTTCGAGGGTGTAGTCGTTTTCCGCACACCAATCCTCGATCAGCTTATCCGCACGGAACCGCTCGTGACAGGAACGGCAGTCCATCAGCGGGTCGGAGAAGCCAGCGAGATGACCGCTCGCCACCCAGGTCTGCGGGTTCATCAGAATAGCGGCGTCCAGTCCCACGTTGTACGGGTTTTCCTGTACAAACTTTTTCCACCAGGCACGCTTGACGTTGTTTTTGAGTTCCGCACCGAGCGGGCCGTAGTCCCAGGTGTTCGCGAGCCCGCCGTAAATTTCCGAGCCGGCGAAGATAAAGCCGCGGTTTTTACACAGCGCGACGATTTTTTCCATAGTTTTCTGCGTGTTATCCATTTTTGTCCGTCCTTTTCTCACGTTAAACTTTGAACACCTCTATACTTTAATATAAAAATCCACTAATGTCAACCGCTTGCGGGATTTTTTTACCGCCGGGAAGCCGTCCTGTTTTTATGCAAAATTCATCGAAAAATGTATAATTTTGGGTAATCTACCAAAAAATATGAACAATTTTGAGTATTTTATAAAATAATTGAACAATTTATTTTCAAAAAACAGTTGACATTCCGGAAAAGGGGGTGTATAGTATATTGGTACGATAGTCCGTTGAGGTGGTTAAGTGCGTAAAGATTCCGGCGCTGCCCTCGCCGTGACCGATGAAGAGCTGGTCTTTCTGGCGGCTCAGGGAAGCGGGGAGGCATTCACGCAGCTGATCAATCGGTTTATGCCGAAGATGAAACGGCTTGCCGCGCGGTATCAGAATCTGCCCGGATTGGGACCGGACGATCTGACCCAGGAAGGGTTGATCGGTCTTTTGTCCGCAGTGCGCGCCTACCGTGAGGAACACGGTGGATTTGCCGCCTTTGCCACCACCTGTATCCGAAACCGGATGCTTTCTGCGGTGCGGCGTTCTCTCCCCGCCGGGGAATTTGAGCTGACCGATGCCAAGGAAACGTTATCCGACCTGCCGGCGGGACAAGCCGATCCGGCGGAACTGCTGGTGGAACGGGAAGAAGCGGCCCGGCTGTATGAACGGCTGGAGAAACGGCTGACCCCTCTCGAATATCGTGTGCTCACCGCCTATCTCAGCGGACAGAGCTATAAGGAAATGGCCGCCTTGTTGACCGTATCGGTCAAAGCGGTGGACAACGCGCTCGGTCGGGTGCGACAAAAGCTGTCCGGCGATTTCCGAAAATCTTATTTTCAGCAATGACGGCATATGGCCGATTGCAGATATGCCCGGGTGTCTTAATCAGATCCTTTTCACAAAATGTATCGGTTCATTCGTCCGCAGGGCAAATATTATTTCAAGCGAGGGAAAACCAATGTACGAAGACAAGACTCTGGTGTGCAAAGAATGTGGCGCGGAGTTCGTGTTCACCGCCGGTGAGCAGGAGTTCTATGCCGAGAAAGGCTTTGTCAACGAGCCGCAGCGCTGCAAACCCTGCCGCGACGCGCGCAAGAACGCCGGCAGACCGGAACGCGAGATGTTTACCGCTATCTGTGCGAACTGCGGTAAAGAAGCGAAGGTCCCCTTCCAGCCGCGTGAGGATCGCCCGGTGTACTGCAGCGAGTGCTTTGCCCAGATGCGTGGCGAACAGTAATTAACGCTGTCAATCCGAGTCGAGATCGCCTGTCCTTGTGGACGGGCGATTTTCCTTTTGTTAGGACGTAAAAAAGCACCCCGAGAGGGGTGCTTTTTTTATATATTTACGGATTTTCGGTGGTTTTCAGATCGGTGATCCAGCGGATGACGAGATCCGGCCAGGTGGTAACGGCCTCTGGACCGCCGCCGGTTTCAAAGGACGCGAGTGACAATCCGTGTCGTCCCTCCGGGAACAGGTGCATCTCGTAGGGAATGTGATTTTGCTGTAAAGCGGTCGCCATAAGCAGGGAGTTTTCCACCGGTACGGCGGCATCGGTCACCGTATGCCACAGGAAGGCGGGGACGGTGTCGGCCGACACCTGCTTTTCAAGAGATACCTCTAAAAGTTTCTCCGGATCGTCCTTGCCGTCTAAGAGGAGATTGTCAAACGAGCCGCGGTGAGCGTATTCTCCCGAGGTGATGACCGGATAGGAAAGAATCATGCCGTTCGGACGGTGCTCGCCGTTGTGATAACCGAGGGCATTTTTGACGTAATCCCGGTTCCACAGGGTACCGAGCGAGCCGGCAAGATGCGCACCGGCGGAAAAGCCGATGATGAAAATCTTGTTCGGATCAATATCCCATTCTGCCGCGTGCTCACGCACAGTAGCCACCGCCGTGGCCGCCTGCAACAGATGAGCGGGGAAGGGAAGCTGTTTAATGGAATAGGTGAGCACAAACGCCTGAAAACCGGCAGCGAGAAACCGCCGGGCGATCGGCTCTGCTTCCCGGGAGGAACAAAATCCGTATCCGCCGCCGGGACAAACCACCACCGCCGGACGGCTCACAATCTTGTCCATTTCCCGCTCGTGGGTGATGACGTAGGTGGTAAGGGTCGCTTGTGCCGTGCCGGAAAGTCCCGCCGCCGCATAATCGATCGTTAAGGGGATATTTTGATGTAACATAACAATCACCTCGGATAATTTCTACCAAAATTTTAGCATTACCGTGCGGACAAGTCAAGCATCCGCCGCTTTTTTGGGCGGCTTCATGGTAAGTCCGATGCGGTTTTTCCGGGTGTCGACGTTCAGCACCCACACGGTCACGATATCCCCGACCTTCAGCACCTCCAGCGGATGCCGGATGAACCGGTCGGTGATCTGGGAAATGTGAACAAGGCCGTCCTGATGCACCCCGATATCAATAAAGGCGCCGAAATCAATGATGTTTCGGACCGTGCCGGTGAGTTGCATACCGGGGGTGAGGTCCTTGATATCCAGAATGTCGGTGCGAAGCAACGGCGGCGGAAGCTGGTCGCGGGGATCCCGCCCCGGCCGCTGTAATTCCTCCGCAATATCGTGTAAGGTCGGAACCCCCACCCCGATTGCGGCGGCGATTTTTTCATCCTCGCCGTTTTTCAGCTTGTCGGAGAGGATAGCGGCGCTGTCCGGCAAGCCGTTACCGTCGATCCCGCACAGCTTTAATAACGCTTTGGTGGCGGGATAGCTTTCCGGGTGAACGGCGGTGCGATCCAGCATCTCCCGGCTGTCCGGGATACGCAAAAATCCGGCCGCCTGTTCAAAGGTTTTGGGTCCCAGTTTTTTCACCTTTTTGAGTTGGTTTCTGGTTTCAAACGGTCCGTTTTCCTCCCGATAGGCGACGATGTTCGCCGCAATGGAGGCGGATAATCCCGAAATGCGGGTAAGGAGAGGAGCGGATGCGGTGTTGAGGTCCACCCCGACCTGGTTTACGCAGGATTCCACCACCCCGTCTAACGCCCCGGACAGTTGTGCCTGCGGCATATCGTGTTGATACTGACCCACCCCGATAGATTTCGGGTCGATCTTTACGAGTTCGGCGAGCGGGTCCTGTAACCGTCGGGCAATGGACACCGCACTGCGAAGGGACACGTCGTAGTCGGGGAATTCCTCGGCGGCGAGTTTGGAAGCGGAATAAACCGATGCTCCTGCTTCGCTTACCACCATATAGGATACCGGACGGGATACCGTTTTCAGCAGGTCGGCGACAAACACCTCGGTTTCGTGGGAGGCGGTGCCGTTGCCGATGGCAATAATATCCACCCTGTATTTCTCGATCCAGCCGGCAACGATCTTTTTGGCTTCTTCGATCTTGTTAAACGGCGGGACCGGGTAGATGACCCCGGTTTGAAGCACCCGGCCGATCCCGTCCACCACCGCCGCTTTACAGCCGTTGCGGTAGCCGGGGTCAAGTCCTAAGGTGATCCTGCCGCGGATCGGCGGTTGCATCAACAGTTGCCGCAGATTTTCCGAAAACACCCGGATAGCGGCGGTGGATGCGGTATCGGTCAAATCAGAACGGATCTCCCGCTCAAGCGAGGGAAACAACAGCCGATCGTACGCATCCTCTGCGGCGGCACGCACCAGGGCGGTGGCAGGGCTGTCCCCTTTGAGATGTACCGAATACAAAACGTTCAGCGCCCGGGCGGGTTCCATACCCACCGACACCTTCAAAAAGCCCTCCCGCTCTCCGCGGTTGATCGCCAGTACCCGATGTCCGGCCACCCGGCGGAGCGGTTCTTTATAATCGTAGTAGGGCTTGTATACGCTGTCCTCTTCTCCGGTCGCTTTGGAAACAAGCTCTCCGTTCAAGGTGAGGATATTGCGCAGGCGCTTACGCACGGCGGCATCATCCGAAATGGTCTCAGCGATGATGTCCATAGCCCCCTGCAGCGCCGCCTCGGTATCCGGCACCTCGTCGGTGATAAACTCTCCCGCCAGCACGGTCGGATCGGGGTCGTTCGGATTTTGACCGTAGATCCGGTCGGCAAGCGGCCCTAACCCCTTTTCCCGTGCCATGGAAGCCCGGGTGCGCCGCTTGGGACGGTAGGGGCGGTAGATATCTTCAATTTCGGTGAGGGTGGCGGCGGCGTCGAGGGCAGAGGACAGCTCCTCGGTGAGCACCTCTTGCTCCACAAGGGCGGCGCGCACCCGCTCCCGCTCCTCCTCTAAATGACGCAGGTAGGCAAGTCGCTCAGCAAGCTCCCGGATCACCTGATCGTCGAGAGAGCCGGTCATTTCCTTCCGGTAGCGGGCGATAAAGGGGACGGTACAGCCGTCGTCCAGTAATTTCACGGTATTTTCGGTTTGTTCCCGGCGCAGATGAAACTCCCGGGTGAGGGTGTCTAAAATGTTCATAGTTTCTCCATTCATTTCCGATAATAAGCGTAGTAGCAGATAATGGTGTCGTCCCGGTCAATTAGTTGATTATACCCCTGAAACATCACCCCGTTGAGCGACATCAATTCCCCGCAACTTACCGTTTCGGGATGATCGTTGAGGAACACCTCGGTATCTCCCGCCATTAACCGCACCTGCCCGCTGGCGGTCATGATCCGCCCGCCCTTGCCGAGCACCTGTTCGGCGGGACCGCTCCCGCTTTGGTTACGGCGCACCACGTAATGCAGTTCCCGTCCGTCCAGCCGGCGCAGAAATTCTTCCTTTTCCTGCTGCTGTTTTTTCTGACGTTTGTTTGAAAAGAGACCCATAGGTCATCCCTCCTTTTATGGTTCTATTTTACTGGTTTGACGGTATCTTTGTCAATGAAATTTCGGTGCCACTTGCTTTTTTGCGGATAAAAGCGTACAATAAGAATAATTGTGATTATAGTTAGCCAAAGCATTCAAACCCGTATTACAAAATCTGATTCGGGTTTAAATGCTTTGGCTAAGGAAAGGTCGATACCGTGAACCGTTATAAAAAACTGTTTTCTACCACCTTTATATTGGGACTCGGCACCTTCGGCTCCAAGATTTTAACCTTTTTGTTGGTGCCGCTGTATACCCACGTGCTCACCCAGGGGGAATACGGTATTGTCGATCTGCTGGTGCAGGCGGCAAACCTGCTGATTCCGCTCGTGTCTTTTGGTATCAATGAAGCGATCCTGCGTTTCGGTATTGACGGCGAGACCGATCACCGATCGGTATTCACCACCGGCTTTACCACCATTTTTATCGGCTTTGGGGTGTTTTGTTTAGCGTATCCGCTGGTCAAGTTTATCCCCGGCACCGAAGGGTATCTTATCTGGATCTATCCTTTTGTGCTCTGCTCGATGCTCCATTATCTCTGTGCCCGGTTCACGAAAGCACTCGGTCACGTTCGCCTGTTTGCGGTGAGCGGGGTGCTGGGAACGGTGTTGGTGCTGGGACTGGACCTGCTGTTTTTACTGGTATTTGAATGGGGGATCGTCGGGTATATTCTCGCTATCCTCCTGTCCGACGTCGGCACCATTTTGTTTTTGGTGTTTGCGGCGAAACTGTACCGCTATCTGCGGTTTTCTTACCTCAAAAAGACGGTGTGGAAAGCGATGCTTCGCTATTCGGTACCGCTCATTCCCACCACCGTATTGTGGTGGATCACCGACGTGTGTGACCGGTATACCGTTCAGCTGATGATCGGGCCGGAAGCCAACGGTCTTTATGCGGTCGCCCATAAGGTGCCGACCATTATGATCCTTTTGTGCGGCATCTTTATGGATGCATGGCAGTTGTCGGTATTATCCGAAAAAAGCCGGCTGGAACGCCAGCATTTCTTCACCCGGGTCTTTTCGATGTACCAGTCGGTCATTTTCCTGTCTGCCTCCGGACTGATCGTGTTTTCGAAGGTGATCACCAAAATTCTGGTCGCCCCCGCTTTCTACGATTCGTGGCAGTATATTCCGCTGCTCATCATCTCCACCGCCTTCTCGTGTCTTGTGACCTTCCTGGGGTCGATCTACGTGGTGGAAAAGAAAAGCCGCAGTACCCTGTGGACCACGGTGGTGGGTGCGGTGTTTAACGTGATCGGCAACATCCTGTTGGTCCCGCACCTCGGGGTGCAGGGCGCGGCGCTGTCCACCGCCCTTTCCTACGGTTTGGTATTTCTTATCCGTGCCATTCACAGCCGCCGGATGATCCCGATCGGGTGGGATATGCCTCGCTTTGTGTTTAATCTTTTGGCGGTGAGCGTGCAGACGGCGGTGATGATCGCCGAATGCCGTGGCTGGATAGTGATTGAGGGCATTTTGCTCGCTGTTTTGTTGGTTGTCAACTTTAAAACCCTGTGGCAGGCGGTACTGCAACTTGTTTCCCACAAAAAAGGCACCGCCGCCTGATGCTTCTCGTTGCCGGAAAGGAGGGATCCACCTGTGAAAGCCGGCCGGTTTTTTCAAAAACATTTTGATATCACCTATTCCCGCCGCTCCTGTATTGCCGGCGGGGCGGTCGCTGTGCTCCTTTTGGGACTGACGATCGGTTTTCACGGTTTGTGGCTGAATGAGGACTTTACCCTTCGTGGGCTGTTGTTTGCCGGTTGTCTTTTGCTGTGCCTCATCATCGGAAGCGGTATTGCTTTTCGCATTCGGTTAAAGGAAAAGGCGGCACAGCAATGCACGGAAGTCGCCCTCTTTTTCCTGCTTCCGATCGTGACGATCACCATGTCCGAAGCGCTGTGCGGGGTGTTCACCTACGATATGACCTACGAGGGCTTTCGGTATAATTACGTACTGATTTTGATGCTCTCCGGCCTCATTTTTGCGCTGTCCGGCAGTTTGAAACTTCCGGTACTGATCTTAAATCCACTCATTTTTGCCTTGTCGCTCACCAACCACCTGATGATGGAATTCCGCGGCACCCCGTTTGTGCCGATGGACTTTTTGAGCATTACCCTCGCGGACACCATTCTGGCGGAGTATACTTACCGCCTGAATTACCAGATATTCAGCGCCGCTCTGCTTCTTATCTTTATGATCGTGGTCGGCGTTCGGTTGCGCACCCCCTCTTTCCGGCTGATCACCCGGATCATCTCCCGGGTGGCGACCGGAGTGGTGGTGGTTGTGATGATGCTTCTTTTCTTCCTCACCTCCGCTTTTTCGGGAGTGAAGGGGATCGCTCCCGACTTCTGGAACCAGTCCCGCGGGTATCGGAACTACGGCTTTTTGTATAGCTTTTTTATCAATGCGAAATATCTCTACGTGTTAGAACCCAGTGGATATGATCCCGATTTGGTAGAGAAATATATGGAGGACACCCTTGCCGGCGCCGAAAAGGACACCCCCTCGGAGGTTCAGCCGGACGTCATCTGCATTATGAACGAGTCGCTGGCTGACCTGTCGGTGTTGGGCGAGTTTTCGACCAATCAGGAATGTTTGCCGTTTATCTCCTCCCTGCGGGAAAACACCGTGCGCGGTAATTTGTACGTGCCGGTGATCGGCGCCGGGACCTCTAATACCGAATTTGAATTTTTGACCGGAAACAGTATGGCGTTTCTCCCCTCCGGGAGCAACGCATATGTGCTGTATGCCAATAAACAGGTGCCGACCATTGCCCACTTGATGACCGCCAATGATTATTCGGTCACCGCGATGCACCCGTACTACGCCCGTGGGTGGAACCGCAACCGGGTGTATACCAATTTAGGGCTTGACCTCTTTTATTCGATTGAGGATCTGCTCGATATGGATATTTTCCGTACCTATCAGCAGGAGGGTGCGGGGGACATCAACTATTTAGGGGCACTTATGGAAGCGGCGTATCCCGGCGAAAACGTACTGCTCCGCCAGTACGTGTCCGACCGGTATAACTACCGGGTCATTTTAGAGGAATACGAAAACCGCGAGCCGGACAAACCCTTTTTCTTCTTTAACGTGACCATGCAGAACCACGGCGGTTACCGTAAGGATGCGGACAACTTTGACCAGACGGTGTGGCTCACCGACCCCGATATGAACTATCCCGAAACCGATCGGTTTTTATCCTTGATGAAGCACAGTGACGAGGCGTTTGAAGAGCTGGTTCATTATTTTGAACAGGTGGATCGCCCGGTGGTCATCTGTATGTTCGGGGATCATCAGCCGGCGATCGAGGAAGATTTCGTGGCTCAGGTGTTGGGGGCCGATCTTGGCTGGCTGTCGCTGAAACAACAGCAGGACCGTCATATCACCCCGTTCCTCATTTGGGCGAATTACGATATTGAGGAACAGGAGATCGAGCGGTTAAGCGCCAATTACCTGTCCAGCTTACTGCTCAAAACCGCCGGTCTGCCGATGACCGAATACAATCGGTATCTCTTGAAACTGTCCGAAACCTTACCGGTCATCAACACGGTGGGGTATATTGATGCAGATGGTGAGTATTACGATTGGAACGAGCCCTCGCCGTACAGCGGGTTGTTGGAGCAATACCGGCGGATTCAGTATAACGTGCTGCTGGATCGGGACAACCGACAGGACCACCTGTTTACCGTCACCCCATAATGAGTATAAGAAAAGACCTCCGGGTAGATGCCCGGAGGTCTTTTTATTTCTTGTATCAGCGGCCGGCCTTGAGTTTTGCGAAGGTTTTGACACTCTTGCGGCGGATCGCCGAGATGAACACGCCTTCCCAGTAGGTGAGGGTCGCATTTTTCCAACGGATCGGGATGAGCATCACCTTCATATAGGAGGACTGCGGCTTCATCACCGGCAGGAGGGAGATGACCTTTTCATCGGTGATAATCCGGCGGATCTCTGCGATCTTTTCCCGGCGGGAGAGGGTGCAGGCGGGATTGGCGACGTTTTCGATACAGCCGATCACCCGCTCGATGTACCGACGGGCGACAAACTCGCGGCTGTTTTCATCGCTGACCTGCCAATAGTTGTACAGGTCCACCATCCACTGATGCTCTTCCCCACGCTTGTCGTACATATCCGCACGGTATTTGGCGGTTTCACTCTCGGCGCGGGCGCGCATAAAGTGGTAGTATTTTTTATCCGACACGGTCACCCGCTCGATATCTCGCACCACCGACAGGTTGAAGGGGAAATCGTCCCAGAAGGTATCGGAGAACCGCAGGTTGTTTTCCCGGATATAATCCCCGTCGTACAGCTTGTTCCACGGGGTGTATAACAGGTTGCGGTCAAACAGCAGGTAGGCATTTTCACGGAACGCCTGCTGACTGGGATAGGTCACACTGGGAGCCACCTGCTCCTGGGTGACGTACTCGGTATCGCTGTAATAGGTGTCGATGTAGTAGCCGGTCACCACCAACTGAGCATTGGTGGATTCCGCCAGCGCCACCATATCTTCGAGCATGGTCGGCTCCGCCCAATCGTCCGAGTCCATAAAATAATAGTATTTTCCCCGGGCGATCTCCATAGCGGCATTCCGTGCAGAAGGGGCGCCGCCGTTTTCCTTATGTATCACGGTCAGGCGCGGATCCTTTTCGGCATACTGATCGCAGATTTCTCCACTGCGATCCTTTGTGCCGTCGTCTACGATGAGAAATTCAAAATCGGTGAGGGTCTGCGCCTGGATGCTTTCGATCGCTTTGCCGACGAATTTTTCCACGCCGTACACCGGCATAATGACCGAAACCTTAACTTGATCGGACATACCTTTATACTTCCTTTCCGAAGAGGGCATCGGTCACTTCCAGCGCCGACGCGATCACCTTATCCATATCGTAATAGCGGTATTCCGCCAACCGTCCGCCGAAAATGGTGGACTCTTTTTCCGCGAGCGCCTGATACTGGGCATACAGATTCTGGTTGCGCTCGTTGTTAATGGGATAATACGGCTCTTCTCCCTCGCGCGGGGTCAAGGGGAATTCCCGGGTGATGACCGTTTTCGGCTGATCCCCGAACACGAAATGCTTGTGTTCGATCACGCGGGTGTAGGGGGTCCAGCGGTCGGTGTAGTTCATCACTGCGACACCCTGGTAGTTAGGCATGTCCACCACTTCGGTCTCAAATTTCAGACCGCGGTATTCCAGCCGTCCGTAGCAATAGTTGAAGTAGGAATCAATGGTGCCGGTGTATACCACCCGGTCGGCCAGCTTTTCCAACTCCTCCCGCTGCTCGTTAAAGTCGACGTTCAGGCGGACTTCCACCCCTTCTAACAGGCGATCGATCAGATCGTTGTACCCTTTGATCGGGATACCCTGGTAAGGATCGTCAAAATAGTTGTTGTCGTAGGTGAAACGAACCGGCAACCGCCGGATGATGAAGGCGGGCAGTTCCCGACAGCTCCGGCCCCACTGCTTCTCGGTGTAGCCGCGTACCAGCTTTTCGTAAATATCCCGTCCGACCAGACTGATTGCCTGCTCTTCCAGGTTCTGCGGTTCGCTGGTGATCTGCGCCCGCTGGGTTTCGATCCGCATTGCCGCTTCCTCGGGGGTGATGACACCCCACATCTGGTGGAAGGTATTCATATTAAACGGCATATTGTAAAGCCGTCCGTGGAAATTCGCCAGCGGCGAATTGGTGTACCGGTTAAACTCGGTGAGGGCATTGACGTAATCCCATACCCGCTTGTTGCTGGTATGGAAAATATGCGCGCCGTACTTGTGTACGATGATATCTTCGATCTTATCACAATAAATGTTACCGCCGGTATGATCCCGTTTTTCAACAACGAGACAGGTCTTTCCGTGCTTCATCGCTTCGTGTGCGAAAACCGAACCGAAAAGACCGCTACCGACGATCAGATAATCATATTTCATGGTTTATCGTCCTCCTGGTGGGGCAAACGGTGTGCCCGCATCTCATTTTCACACGATCCCAATTTATTTTTCCTTGAACGACATTCAGTATACACGATTTTTCGCCTTTTGTCAATCATTGGCAGTGCAGTCGCAGGGTTTGGGAAGCGTGCCGCCGATACCGCCGTGTCTGCCACCAAAAAACGAGAAAATTGGCGAGCATACCGACGGTGGTGCCGGTCACGGTTGCCGGTTGCTTTAGTAGATGATCCCAGACAAGGGTGGTGATCAGCCCGGCCACCAGCGCTTTAAAAAAAGCACGCCGGTCACTTTTTACCCCGAGTAGGGTGGCGGCAAGGGGAATGACGATGACCGGACTCCAGCAGGAGTAGGCAAGAATCAGAATGCGAAAGATGTTGGGGATAAACAGAGCGACCAGTACGGCGGTCAAGCCGGTGAGAAAATTGGTGGCGCGGAGCCAGCGTAGTTCTTTTTTATCCGACAGGGTGGGACACAAAGGGCGCACCACGTCCCGGACAAGACTGACCGCCGCCCCGTTCAAAAACCCGTCTGCCGCCGACAGCATAATGGATACCATTGCCGCCATAACGACACCGCGTATTCCGGTAGGCAGTACCTGCAGGATGAGCTGTGGCATCGCTTCCGCCGGTTGCTCGGTCACCTGTAAGGCACGAGCGGTAAGACCAATTAGCCCGGTCATGATGAAGAAGGGGATCGAAAACAGACCGCTTGCCACCGTTCCTTTGGCGGTGGAGCGGTGATTTTTGCCAATAAGCAGGCGCTGGGTGTAGGGCGGCACCAGCATTTCCCCAAAGGTCATGGTCACCGCCAGCGACAAAAATCCCGGTAGGGTGGTGCCGTTCAGCGGATCGAAAAAGGAGGAGGGGGTCGCTTGTATCACCGCACCGATTCCGCCGGCACGGTGTAACGAGAGGATGAGAAGCAACGGCATCCCAACGGCGAGCAGAATAAATTGCACCATATCCGCCGCGATCACCGATTGCAGTCCTCCGGCGGTGGAATATAAGAGGACAATACCGCACCCGAGCAGAATGCCCGCCGCCGGCGGGATGCTAAGTAGTGAGTGGAATACCACCCCCATAGCTTCCATTTGAGCGCCCACCACCCCGGCACAGCAGAAAAAGGCAAAAAGCCCGGTGACTACCCCGGCTTTTTTGCCGTAGGAGCGGGCGATGATCTCCCCGGTGGAGGCGGCTCCCTCAAAGCGGGAGATGCCCGGCACCAGATACTTCCCGGTGAAAATGGTGGCGATACTGAACCCAAAGAGGGCGATTGTCATCCCGATACCGCTTGAAAACGCTTCGGCGGCATTGCCGGAGGAGTAGCCGCCGCCGATATAGGAGGCGGCTAGCGACGCGAAAATCACCGGCGCCCCGTACCTTTTCCCGGAGGCGGTAAAATCCCCGGCGTTTTCCACCGATTTCCCGCCGAGAAATCCCATAGCCACCAGAATGGCCAGATACACGATCACGATGAAAATATCCAGTCCCATGAAAAATCCCCTCCGTTTTCAAGATATGAAAGGAGGGGAGGGGATATGAAAAACCGGGTAGCGGATGCTACCCGGTTTTTGAAGAGCTATTTCGTTTATTCCTCGGTTTTATACGCCGCACATACCTGCTGGGTGACCGAGGCGGGCGCCTCCGCATACCGTAGGAAATCGAGGGTGAAATACCCGCGTCCCTGGGTGGAGGAACGAAGCCAGGTGGAGAAATCGTGCATTTCTGCCATAGGAACCTCGGCGGAGATGCAGGTGAGCCCGTCTTCAGCCGGCTCCATACCGAGCACACGACCGCGCCGGCGGTTGATTTCGCCCATAACGTCGCCGGTGGTGTCCCCCGGGGTGTAACAGTTGAGGGTGCCCAGCGGCTCTAACAGTACCGGGCTTGCCTGCGGGATCCCCGCTTTGTAGGCCAGCGCGGCGGCGGTCTTAAACGCCATTTCGGAGGAGTCGACCGGGTGGTAGGAGCCGTCCACCAGGGTGGCCTTCACCCCGACCATGGGGAAGCCGGCGAGGGTGCCCTTTTGGGCGCTGTCTTTCAGTCCTTTTTCCACCGCCGGGAAGTAGTTTTTCGGAACGGCACCGCCGAACACGGTTTCTTCAAACACCAGCTCCTCGCTGTCGCAGGGAGCAAATTCGATCCATACGTCGCCGAACTGTCCGTGACCGCCTGACTGTTTCTTGTGACGGCCCTGCACCTTGACCGACTTGCGAATGGTCTCCCGGTAGGCAACCTTCGGCGCCTGCAGGGTAACTTCCACCCCGAATTTGCTACGCAGACGGGACACGGTCACGTCCAGCTGCTGTTCGCCCAAGCCCGCCAAAATGGATTCTTTGGTTTCAGGATCGGTGTAGAACCGAATGGTCGGATCCTCTTCCGACAGACGCGCAAGGCCGGAGGCGACCTTTTCCTCTTCGCCCTTCTTGACCGCCTGCACCGCCATAGAGAGACTCGGCTGTTCGAACACCACCGCCGGCAGAATAACCGGGGCGGCCGGATCGCACAGGGTATCGCCGGTACCGGTGCCGGCAAGCTTTGCCACCGCGCCGATGTCACCGGCGCCGACAAAGGGGGTGTCCTCCTGCTTTTTACCGCGGACGAACATCACCTTGCCGATCTTTTCATTCTCGCCGGTACGCGGATTGTAAAGGGTGGAATCGGCCTTCACCTTACCGCGAATAACCTTGAAATATAAGAGCTTTCCGACAAACGGATCGACCACTGTCTTGAATACGATCGCGGCGGTCGGCTGATCTTCGTCCACCACCAATTCGACCGGTTCTCCGTCGGGAGTTTCCCCGATCTCGCCGGCGACCGTTTCCGCCCAGGGGGCGAGCCACATCAGCCCGTTTAACAGCTGATCCACGCCGGACAGATCCAGTGCCGAGCCGCAGAACACCGGCGCGATCTCGCCTTTGCGAACGCCGGATGCGAGCCCCATGATCAGTTCATCCGGGGTGAATTCTTCGCCGGAGAAGTATTTTTCCATTAATTCTTCGCTGGTTTCGGCCACCGCTTCGCAAATGGCGGTGCGCAGGCCTTCCAGCCGGTGTCCCATATCCGGGAGCGGCACGGCGGTCGCCTTGCCGTTTTCGTATGTATAAGCACGGTATTCCAGCAGGTTTACGTAGCACTGCACCTTGTGATTTTCCACGTACGGCACCACGATCGGACATACCATAGGACCAAACTTGGTTTTCAGGTCCTCAAATACCTTGTAAAAATCGGCGTGCTCGCTGTCCAGCTTGTTGACAAAGAACATGGTGGCGATCTTCTTTTTCTGCGCGGCGGCAAAGCCCTTTTCCGCGCCGACCGTCACTCCGCTCTTGCCGGACAGCACCACCACCGCACTACCGGCGGCACGAATGCCCTCCTGCCGTCCGCCCGCAAAGTCGAAAAGACCGGGGGTGTCCAACAAATTGATCTTAATATCCTTCCATTCCAACGGCAAAATAGCGGTGGAAACCGATGCCTTACGGCGGGTTTCTTCCGGATCAAAGTCGCAAACGGTGTTTCCGTCCGCCACCCGACCCAGCCGCTCCGCCTGCCCGGTCAGATACCAGCACGCCTCGCTTAGGGAGGTCTTGCCGGATCCGGCGTGGCCGACAAAGGCGACGTTGCGGATTTTTTTGGCGGTGTAAGCGTTCAGCTTCATAGAGGATGCCCCTTTCATTATGTGCCGGGAGGCCCGGTCACATCAATCTGCCGTGGAATGTGTTGGATAGCGACAAAATTGCCACAAATGTACCAAATTTTTACCACAATCTTACGGTTCTTTGTATATTATATATCATATCCGGGCATATTGCAAGGCGTTTTTGGAAATATCCTAAAAAATACGGCGGGGGAATTTCCCCCGCCGTACCGTGGTGGTTATTGTACTGTCAGAACAGCATCTTTTTCCAGCTGTTTATACCGATGACACCGTCATCGGTAAGCTGGTTTTCTTTCTGCCAGCGTTTGATTGCGGCCGCCGTTTGATTGCCGCACAACCCGTCGGGGGTGACCCCGACCACCCGCTGAACCAGACGGGTGAGATTTTTGTTGAGATAAAATACCCTCTTTTTGACGGTGGCTTTTCTCGCAACCGATTCACATTCCTGTCCCCATTTTCCGTCGGCGCCGTATTTCGGGAAGGAAAATCCGTCCTTTATCGCCGCTTGCTGCCACTTTTTGACGGTCGGTTTGCCGGACGGGGTGGGGGCGGTCGCTTCCCGGTAGGTGACCCCACAAAGCTCGCATAGGGCTTTTACCGTTTCCTCCGCCAGCATTTCCATACCGCCGTTATGAAACCGGGCGCAATCCTCCTCGTTATCGTGGAAGAAAAGCTCGTCGTAAAGACAGGGCATAGCGGTGGCGTTGATCTCATACAGATCGGTGCGGGTTTTCACCTTGTGGGAAGCCATACTTTGGCGGTAGCGGTGAAGCACCTCCGCTTTTTTCAGCGATCCTTCACTCGGATAACATAGGGTCATCGAATACCGCCCGCCGCCGGCATTGGTGTGAGCAACGTAGTAGAGGTCAGCCCCCCACCGGTTGGCTTCCGCCACCCGGCTTTGCAGTGCCGGACCGCCGGTCTTGGATTTGTCCCCGCGTTTCACCTCGCATCCGAGGGCTTTTAAGCGGCGCTCGACCATATCCATATACTGGTTACAATGGGTGTTTTCGCCGCAGGGGGAGGGACATTTCGTCGGGTTGTCGGTAGCGTGCGCCGCCGCCGACAGATAAATTTTTGCCATAGCTATCACCTCTCTACAATCTGTTTTAATTGCTCATCGGTGATGATCTTTCCGACAAGGGATTGCAACTGCCGGGCATTCACCCGTCCGAGCCGGAACTGGATTTTTAAGAAATCAAACATCGGTGGCACCTCCTAAGATCTGCATCAGCATAGCCGTTTCCAGCGCCTGCAGACGTTGCTCGATAGAAGGCAGAGGCGGGGCCGGCATCAGTTCGGCTTTACTCTCCTCCTCGGTCATATCGCGGTAGATACCGTTATCGTACATTCTCATCGTTTTTTCCTCCCCAGTAAAACCACCCGGCTGCCGCTCATGATCTGGTTGACACCGGATACCGTGATATATAAGTCAACAAGTTTGCGGCCGGAAGAGCGCGCGGTGATGTTAGAAACGGCCGGGCTGTTGGTGGAGGCGCCGCTCGCATTCATAGCCACACCGCCCTGGGTGAGCAGCTCGGACGGATACAAGGAACGGCGGATCACCCGTTCGTTCACCGTCGCCACCTCCTCTATCCAGCACCAGAAGGTCTGCTCGGTGGTGGCGGACTGGTCGCAGGATAGTTTGGCAAACCGCCAGTAACTGTTGTCGGATGCGACCACCAGCAGGCCGTCGGCAAGATCGTTTTTGAATTTTCCGGCAAAATACAGAAAGAAATCCTTGTAGTCGGCGATCGGATTTTCGTTTGCATCCTGGGTAAACCGGACGGTGGCGACGTTTTCGGTCAGGGTAACGTCGCCGATCACCGAAAAACCCTTCAGCATATCTTCAATATGCTGTTCGGCCAAGGCGGCAACACCGGCGCTGTTTTCTGCCGCCTGCGCTTCGGTCGTGGCGGTGGTAGCGGCCTCCTGCGCCTGGATTGCCGCAACCGATGCCGCTTTAGCACCGACAGCGGTTTCTTCGGCGCAATTAGCGGCTGTTTTGGCACAAGCGGCGGCATTTTGCTCGCTTTTTGCACTGCTTACAGCGGCATTCTCTGCCTGCTCTGCCGCCATGTCGGCGGCGGTAGCGGCGGTCACCGCCGTATCCGCTTTTTCGGCGGCGGTAATGCTTGCTGCCTGCGCCAGTTGCCGCTCGGTCTCCACCTGGGATAATAGCTGGTTGTAGACATCCGGTGTGGGGGTGGGCGGGGAGATGCCCGCCACCATACCGGAGCCGTCCACCGCGACGGTGGCGCGATCGGTGGTCAGCCGATCACCGCCAAACACCGACACGGTGAACCGGGTCGGGCGGAGTACCTCTGCGGGGATGACACAGCGATCATTCTCCAGTACCACGTGGTACGCTTTTCGGTCGGCACCTTGAAACACGGCGGTTTTGGTCAATCCCCGCCAATTTTCGCCGAAAGAAAACCGCGCCACCAGATAGTTGCGGCTGTCGCCGACCACCCGGTAGTGCGGTGCATGAATGTGCTGGTCCTCCACACGGAAATGTAAAATTTTCTGTTGCATGAACTTCCCTCCTGATAAAATAGGCGGTCGTCCACGTAGCATATTCCCCTCATATATAATTGTAGGCGCGATTTTTGACCTTGTCAAGTATGGACAATTTATATTTTCCGTGGTATACTATATAAGTCATAATATTTGTTTTTTTAGGAAAACGGGCATAAAGAAAGGGAACAGGTATGAAGAAAGGATATTCGATCAAAAAATGGATCTGGTGGTTTACCTTGATCGCCGCCTCTGTTTTAGTGTATAAAACGACCAATGACCTGCAAGGTGTTTTTGCCGGCATTGGGGCTTTTATTGCCATTTTCACCCCTTTTATTATCGGTTTTGCGATCACCTTTCTGCTGTATGCCCCTTGCAATGCGCTGGAGGGTGTGCTGAAAAAATCCCGTTTTAAGCTGTTTTCCAAGGGTGCTCGCCTGATCTCGGTGACCGTCATCTATCTGTTGTTTTTGGCGGCGGTAGGCGGACTGCTGGTGCTGTTGCTTCCGGCATTTTATAATGCCGTTTCCGCTGTGGTGAAAGCGTTCCCGGGATACTATGAACAGATTTCCGCTTATATCGCCTCGATGTCTGAGCCGGGCGGTCTCATTGAACGGCTGAACCTGACCGAAACCCTGAAAACGGTGTACGATAGTGCGTATGAGATGCTGGTGTCGCTGGCAAACCCGGAGAATATCGTCACCGCCTTCCGCGGCATCCTTTCGGTAGCGTCCTCTTTCTTAAGTGTGATCATGGCGATCATTGTGTCGGTGTATATGATGGCTCAGCGGGAATCGCTTCTGCGCGGGGTAAAATCACTGCTCAGCGTTTGTATAAGCGAGCGCCTTCTCACCTCGCTTACCGCCTATATTCATAAAACCGCCCGCATCTTCTATAAATATCTGTACGGCGCGGTAACCGATGCGGTGATTGTCGCGGTAATTATGTCCATCGGCTTTTTGTTGTTCGATCTGCCCGGTGCGGTGTTGCTCGGCTGTCTGATCGGCTTTTTGAACATCATTCCGTATTTCGGCGCTTTTATCGGCGGCGTGGTAGCCGTCCTGGTGGCGCTGTTCACCAAAAACATCTATACGGCTATCGGGGTGGCGGTGTACGTTGTCGCGATGCAACAGCTGGACGGCAACATCCTGCAGCCGCGGATCGTCGGCGACTCGGTGGGCATCCGCCCGATCTACGTTTTGTTAGCGGTCACCCTGTTTGGCGGCCTGTTTGGTTTCTGGGGCATTCTGCTCGGGGTGCCGGTTATGGCGGTCATCCTGATGCTGCTGCACGATTTCATTGACTATCGCAAAAAGAAAAAAGCCCTCGCGGCCGAGCCGGAGGAAAACTGATGACAGGAGCCGAAGGGGAATTTTGCCCTTTCGGCTCTTTCTATGGAGGATAGGTATGTCACGGAATTGGTACATAAAGACCGATCAGCGGAAGGTACAGGATAGTTTTGACGAGATCAATACGACCCCCTTATCCTTCCGCGAAAAATGGAAAAAGAATCCGAAAAAATATATCCTCGGGATTGTCGGGGTGGCGGGAGCACTTGCCTTGTTGATTTCGGTGTTGCCCGATCTTTTTTGGCGGAATAAACCCGATTACACCGTCACCTTAGTGACCGTCCATACCGCGCCGCAGGCCGGGACCCGGTGGTTGAGCGAGGCCTTATCCGCCGTAGCGGAGGACCGGGACGGGGACGGCGAGGTGGAGGTTCGGGTTCGTGCGATCGCGACCGGGGAGGACCAGGCAGATCCGGTGACCCAGCGGAATATTCTGCTCTCCTCTTTTGTTACCTCCGAATATACCCTGTTTGCTATGGAGCCGGACTGTTATCAGGAGTATATTGAAGCGCACGAAGCGGGGGAGCATTGCCTGTTCATTCCGCTGTCCGATTTAGCCGCCCCGCTCACGGCAGGGGGGACCCTGTGGGAGTTTTCTCCCGGCACACCGACGTTGCCGAAAACCCTGCTTTTGGGGGTGCGAACCCTGTCGGAAGAGAACACCGATCAGCAGGATCACCTCCGCTTATTACAGCGCTTTATGAGCGAAAAATGACCGATCGTGTCGTTTTTCTTTGACAATACCCTGAGAATATGGTATACTCAATTGTAAATAAACTATGAACGCTTGAAAGGAAGATGTTAATGCGGGCTGACGGCAGAAAGCTGAAAAAGGTCGACCCTATGTACCGTGTGGTTCCTCATATTATGGTTCATCGTCACGATGCGATGAATATGATCACGTTGAATATTCCGCTGGATCCGATCCAGAAGTATATCCGGCAGAAGGCCGCAGAGGGTGTACAGATCACCCATATGGCGGTGATTCTTGCCGCCTATCTGCATACTATAGCGGAATTTCCGGCGCTCAATCGGTTTATTATGAACCGGCAGGCGTATGCTCATAACGATATCACCGTCAGCATGGTGGTGTTAAAGTCCAATTCCATGGAAGAAGAAACCATGTCTAAGGTGTATCTGGACACTACCGATACGATCTTCACGGTGCAGGAGAAGGTGGGCGGCTACATTGATGAAAACCGCAAACACTCCACCGTGAACAGTACCGATAAGATCATCGACGTATTGGTGCGTATCCCCGGTCTTTTGCGGGTGGGCGTGGCGATCCTGAAGGGAATGGATAAATGCGGTCTGCTTCCCAAAGCGATCATTAAAGCGAGCCCCTTCCATGCGAGCTTGCTGATCACCAACCTTGCCAGCATCCGTACCAATCACATCTATCATCACGTGTATGATTTCGGCACCACCAGCATCTCTATGGCGATGGGTAACCTGCGTGAGGTGCCGCGCCGCACCGCGACCGGCGAGATCGTATTTGACCGGTGCATCCCGATCGGTATGGTTATGGACGAGCGGATCGCCTCCGGCAGTTATTTCTCCCGCGCTTTCCGTCGGTTTAAGCGGTATTTGAAAAATCCCGCCTTGCTGGAAACCCCGCCGGAAGTGGTTGTAAAGGACGAATAAAAGGGAAAAGACACCCGCAAGGGTGTCTTTTTTTATGACGTATAGTCCTCCAAAAGCATCTCCAGTTCCCCGTCGGAGCGTACGGTGATGCCGGTGCGTAGCCGCTGTTGTTCCTCCGGTGGGAGAGAGGTAATCGCCACGTCGTATAATTTCACCGGGAATTCGGCAGAGGATTCAAATAGCGCCAGCTTCCCTTCCCATACCCCGACCGTGTAGGTCTCCTGTTCGATAAGCTTTGGAGTGGTGGGCTCGAGATCGCCGTATTTCAGATGTAAAAAGGATAAAATACCGGTGGCGAGCACGGCGGATACCGCCAGCGAGAGGATGACAAGGCGTACGGTTTGTCGCATACAGACCCCTCCTTTTGAGAGTAGTGTTCCCCGGGGAGGAGAATATATACCGACGGATAACATTGACTTTTTTGGGAAAATGCTATATTATAGTAAGGAGTAAAAAGGGAGGTGTTTCCGCATGGCGAAAAAGAAGGATTGGCTTTGGGAAGCAGATCGAAAAATGCGGAAATTTTTCCGTCAGATATGGCAGAAAATTCAGAAAATTCCGACCCGACTCCGGGAGATCGGCCAGGTCATTGCGTATCTTGCCCGGCATCCGAAGGAGATCCGCCGTTTTCTGCCCAAAAAGGCGCAATGGAAACGGTTCGGGAAAAAGCTCGGCACCGCCGTGCTGTCCTTCATTTTGATTCTGATTATCACCGGCAGTATGGTTGCCTGTGCACTGGTGGTGTACGTGGTGACCAATTTTGACGGCACCACCGGTCTGCCGGATCTTGATAATCTGTCTATGGATGCGACCTCGATCATCTGGGTCCAGAACGAGAAGAACGGCGAATGGGTGGAATACCAGCACCTGGAAGGGGTCAACTCGATCTGGGTGGATATGGAAGAGATCCCGCGGTATATGCAGCTTGCGTGTATCGCCATTGAGGACGAACGGTTTGAGGACCATTACGGCATTGACTGGAAGCGGACCATTGCCGCTTTTGCCAACTCCGTTTTGCATTATAATCAGGTCGAATTCGGCGGTTCCACCATTACCCAGCAGCTCATTAAGGTCACCACCGGTGAAAATGAGCACTCCTGGGAACGGAAGATCACCGAGATCCTCCGCGCGGTGGAAATGGAACGTCAGTACGATAAGGATCAGATTCTGGAAGCGTATCTCAACAACCTGCCGCTGAGCGATAACATCGTCGGTGTCGGCGCGGGTGCGAACTATTTCTTCGGAAAAGAGATTCAGGATCTGTCGCTGGCCGAATGTGCGATGCTGGCCGGTATCACCAACAACCCCTCTCGCTATCATCCCTATAACCGCCCGCAGAACGCGCGTAACCGTCAGCGTATGGTGCTCAGCAAGATGAACGAGCTTGGGTTTATCACCGATGACGAATACGTGCAGGCGATGGGCGAGGAACTGCAGTTTAAGAGCAGTATGCGCCACACCAGCACCTGGGATTATTATATCGATCTGGTGATTGAGGACGTGGTCAACGACCTGAGTGAACAGTACGGCTACACCCGTCAGTATGCCACCCAGCTGGTGTTCTATGGGGGACTGAATATCTATTCCGCTGAAATCCCGTCCCAGCAGGCGGCGGTGGAAGCGGTGTATGCCGATGAAAAGAACTTCCCGGCGGTCATTGAATCGGATACCGAAAATCCGGAAGGGTGTATCTTCATCACCGATTACACCGGCCGGGTGGTGGCGACCGTCGGCGGGCGCGGCGAAAAAGAGGGCAAACGCTCTTATAACCGCTCTACCCAGGCATACCGCTCTCCCGGTTCGGCGATTAAGCCGCTGAGCGCTTACGGGCCGGCGATCTCTATGGATATCGTGCATTGGTCCTCTTTTGTGCGGGATGCGCCGGTATTGACCCTGGCCGACGGGATGAAATGGCCGCATAACTATGAACAGAAGGTAGCCAAAGATAACGGCAACGTGTTCTTACACTACGGCTTGCAGGAATCGCTCAACACGGTGGCGGCATCCTTGGTGAAATCCATCACCCCGAAGGAAAGCTTCGAATACGCCACCTCCATTTTCAAGCTCAGCAGTTTGGTGAAATCCAAAACCGCAGAAAACGGACAGATTTTGACCGATATGGACTATGCTCCTATGGCGCTGGGCGCCTTGACCGACGGCGTGTACGCCCGGGATATGGCGGCGGCGTTTGCGGTGTATGGCAGTGGCGGAAAATATAACGAGCCGTACTCTTACTATGAAGTGTATCAGGACGGCACCCGGGAAACCGGTAAGCTGTTGCTCAACGACGGCCCCCAGAATATCCGGGTGCTGGACGAGGGCTCGGCGTACGTAATGAACCGGATGATGCAGCGGGTGGTGCAGTATGGTACCGCCGCTAACCTCCGCAGTTCCTGGGAGGGCTGGGAGGTATACGGCAAGACCGGTACCGCCGAAAGCAAAAAGGACGTGTACTTCTGCGGCGGCACCCCGTATTACGTGGGCGCGAGCTGGTTCGGATACGATAACAACAAGACCCTGAACAGCCGTCAGACCGGATATGCCCGGAGTCTCTGGAATAAGTCGATGCTGGCTCTGCATAAGGATCTGCCGATCAAGACCTTTGATCTGCGCGGCAATACCGAGGAGCACGAGTTCTGTAAGGAAACCGGAGAACTGGCGACCGATAAGTGTCCGTCCACCGATATTGGTGTGTATAAGACCAGCAATATGCCGGGTGCCTGCTCGGTGCATAAGGGTAACCTGAAAACCACCGTGGACCCGAATCAGACCACGACTACCGGCGGTGACACCACCACGGCGGTTGGCACCGAAACCACCGTCGCGGAAACTACCGTTACCACCCTGCCGGATACGAACGTGACCGGCACCACCGACACAACCGCCACCGGCAGCACGGTGACCACCACCGCCCCATAAGGTTAATCAAAAACCACCCTCGTTGAGGGTGGTTTTTCTTTGCTCACTATAAAAAAGCACGCGACCGAATTTCGGTCGCGTGCGCTTTTTATTTAGGATCAGTTTTCCTCGTTCGCAATATTGCGGCGCTCGAACAGACGGGAGATGTCGCCCAGCGGGTCGTCATCATCTTCATCCGGCTGCAGGGTCTGCCACATCGGCGCGGCGCTGTCAGCGGAGGGAGCGATCACCCCGTGTCCGCCGCCCTTGTAGTCGTCGGTCAGACCGGTGGCGATAACGGTGACACTCACCGCATCCTCCATAGCATCATCCAGCACGTAACCCCACATAATGGTGGCATCCGGATGTACCACACTGCTCACTGCAGAGGTCGCTTTGTCCATTTCGTCGAAATCGAAATCCTCCGGCGCGGAGATGTTGATCAGCACGCCGCGGGCACCGTCGATCGAGGTTTCCAGCAGGGGGCTGGCGATCGCGGCACGGGTCGCCTGCTCGGCACGGTCGGAACCGGTCGCCTTACCGACACCCATGTGAGCGTAGCCGGCATCCTTCATAATGGTCAGTACGTCGGCGAAGTCAAGGTTGATATCGCCGGGCATCTTGATCAGATCGGAGATGCTCTGCACACCCTGGCGCAGAACGTCGTCCGCCATTTCAAACGCATTACGCATGGTGATCTTGGTTTCGCTCACCTCGCGGATACGGTCGTTGGGGATCACCACCAAGCTGTCCACGTGCTCTTTGAGCGCGTTGATACCGTCCAGCGCCTGCTCCATACGGCGGTTGCCTTCGAAGCTAAAGGGTTTGGTTACGATACCGACGGTGAGAATACCGAGATCGCGGGCGATCTCCGCCACCACCGGGGCAGCACCGGTACCGGTTCCGCCGCCCATACCGGCGGTAATGAACACCATATCGGTACCCTGCAGCGCTGCGGCGATCTCCTCGCGGCTCTCCTCGGCGGCGCGTTCACCGCGCTCGGGATTTCCGCCGGCGCCGCGGCCGCGGGTCAGCTTTTCACCGATCTGGATTTTCTGTTCAGCTAAAGAGAGGTTCAAAACGGCGGCATCGGTGTTGATAGCGACAAACTCCACACCGCGAACGTCCGCACGGATCATACGGTTCACAGCGTTTCCGCCGCCACCGCCCACGCCGATGACTTTAATGACAATGCCGTCAACGTTTTCGTTTTCAATCTGCATCATAATTGAACATCCTCCCGTTTCCATTCCTGTTTCTATGATAAAAGAAGATCATATTCTATAATTTCTTTTATATAGATTAATAGTAACATGGCGACGGAAAAAATTCAATAACTTTTTCAAAAAATTACGCGGTTTTGCAAAACATCTTCGGGGGTGTAAATGATTTTATCGTTGCTGTCGGTTGAATCGCTGTAAGAGGAGAGGTCCAGCTTCCCCGAAACGCTGTTTCCGTTTTGCTCCAGAATGTGGGGCAGGGTTTGTACCAACAGGTGGATTTCCGCTTCTAAATTGCTTTCGTTGCCGAGCAGAACGGTCAACTGGTTTTTCCAGTTGATAGCAATGTCGTTCGTATCCCGCATATCGATACCGAGCAGACCGTCTAACCCGTATTCAGAAGCGGCGTTTAGCACCGTGTTGGCAATATTCAGACTGCGCTCATCCATAGCAACCGCCCCCGGGACCGATTCTCCGGCGGGAACCGCCCCTTGCAGATAGAAATACCGACCGGGACGGTCACTTTCCATCGGCATAGTTTCGAGAATTTTTCCGTTTTGTCCCACGATCAGCCATTGTCCGTTCCCATACATCGCCCCGAGAAGCTCGGTTTCGGTAATGATGATTTCAATGGTGTTGAAGGAGGGGCTTTTCACCTGAGCGGTGTGAACGTAGGGGAAGGTCGCTTCGATCTTTTTCTTGGCGGCGGCCTTGTTGATCGAAAAGACGTTCTGCCCGACCGACAGACCGCTTTCCCCGATGATCGCTTCGTCTTGGTAATGATTATTGCCGGTGACGGTGATTTCTTTTAAAGAGAAAACGCCGTTAGGGTCGGCGGCAGGGACGGTTTGCCGGCGCAGATAGGTGATGAGTCCCGCCGAAGCGAGGGCAAGCACCAATATGACGCAAAACAACACGGTGATGATCCGCATCCGATTGCGTTTTTTCTTTGGTTTTGCCTTCGCCATAATCAAAACGTCCTTTCTGATCACTGCTCCAGACGGATGTGAGCGCCTACCCGGGCGAGGGTATCTGAGAGCGCTTCGTATCCGCGGAAAATATGCTGAATTTCGGTAATTTCACTTTCTCCTTCGGCGGCCAGTGCCGCAATCACCAGCGCCGCGCCTCCGCGCAGGTCGGTGCATTTCACCGCGGCACCCGAGAGGGAGGGAACCCCCTCCACCACCGCCATACGCCCTTCGGCTTTGATATGAGCGCCGAAGCGGGTGAGCTCTCCGACGTACCCGTATCGGTTGTCGAAAATGGTTTCGATAAACACACTGGTTCCGCTCGCAATACACGCCGCCGCTAAAAACGGAGCGGCCGCATCGGTGGGAAATCCGGGGTAGGGGGTGGTATGCACCAATCGCATCCGCCGGATGCGGGCGGGGGCATCGATCAGCAGTTCTCCGTCCAGCACCCGGATATGACAGCCGGCTTCTTCCAACAGGGAAACTGCCGGCGCCAGATGCGGCGGGTCGATATTTTTGAGCAATAAGGTTCCGCCGGTCACCGCCGCCGCGGTCATATAGGTGGCGGCTTCGATCCGGTCGGGGAGAATGCGGTGGGAGGTGCCGTGCAGATGAGGCACGCCCTCAATTTCGAGCACCCCTTCGCCCGCCCGGACAATGTTGGCACCGCAGGCGTTGAGATAGTGGCACAGATCCTGAATTTCCGGTTCTCTGGCCGCGTTGCGGATCACCGTTTTCCCTTTGGCGGTTACCGCGGCAAGCAGGATGTTTTCGGTCGCCCCGACACTGGGAAAGGAGAGGGAAATATCGCTTCCGTGCAGTTCTTTTTCTATGTAACAGTCCAGATGACCGTGTTTTTCGTCAATATGTACCCCCATTTTCCGTAAAGCGGATAAATGCAGGTCAATGGGACGTGGGCCGAGCTCACAGCCGCCGGGATAGGAGAGATGTGCCTCCCCGTATCGGGCGATCAGTGCGCCTAAAAAGATAATAGAGGAGCGCATCTCCCGCATGAGATGATCGGGAATATCGGTACGGCAGGTGCCTCCCGGATGTACCGCGATCATGGGATATTCGGCAGTCACGTCACAGCCGAGATGCTGTAAGATGCGTACTGAGGCATCCACGTCGGACAAGCGTGGGCAGTTGTCGATCTCGCTGACCCCGTCCACCAAAAGGGTAGCCGCCAGGATTGGCAGTACACTGTTTTTGGCGCCGTGGATCGAAATGGAACCGTGAAGGCGGTGGCCGCCTTCTATGATCAGCTTTTCCATATCCACCGTTCCCTCCTGAAATGACGTTACAAGCCATTGTATGCGAGGAGGGGAGGGGTGGTGAAAAAGCGATCAGAGTTTCAAGGTGTCCCGGACGACCGCTAAAATTCGTTCATCTGCATCCCGGATCGCGAGTTTTTCGGCATTTTCCGCCATTTGCGCCAGTTTATCGGGATGCTCGGTGACCGACAGGATCGCCTCCCATAACGAATCGGCGGTCAGATCCTTTTCTTCGATACAGAGCGCCGCTCCGTGGCGCACCAAGGTCATCGCGTTATGATACTGGTGATTTTCCGCCACGTAGGGGGAGGGGATGAGGATCGCCGGTTTGCCGGCGGCGGGAATTTCGCTTAAGGTCATCGCACCGCACCGGCTGATGATCAGATCGGCCGCCGCCATACAGCGGGGCATATCGTCAATATATTCCCGAACCGAGATGCCGTTTTCGTTGAGCGGTATCTCTTTTTGTTTCAGGGTGGCTACCGCTTGCTTAAAGCCGGCTTTGCCCACCCCGTGGATATGCTGTAATTTGCCGATCTTTCGGGAGCGTTCTAATACCCCGATCATCGCCTCGTTGATGCGGGCGGCTCCGAGACTGCCGCCAAACGACAGAATGAGCGGGCGGTCATCCACCCCTAAAGCGGCGCGGGCCGCTCTTTTTTTCTCCGGGGTGGGGGTATGTAAAAATTCCGGGCGCAGGGGATTGCCGGTGACGATAGAGTGAACCCCTTCCGGCAGATGCTTTTGGGCATCTTCACTGCATAATAGGACGGTTGCCCCTTCCCGGGCGAGGGTTTTCACCGTAATTCCGGGGAGAGCATTGGCCTCGTGCACCAGTACCGGGATGTCCATTTTGAGCGCTTTACGCAGGATCGGACCGCAGACGTAACCGCCGGTTCCGATCGCGATATCCGGCTGAAATTCCCGTAAGATTCCGGCAGAAACGTGGCTGGCGGTGAGCATGTGCACCACCGTGCCGACGTTGCGAACGAGGTTGCGCGGGGTGATCTTGCGGTAAAAGCCCTGCACCTTCATGGTTTTGATCGGGAAGCCGGCGGCCGGAACTAAACGGGTCTCCATTTTGCCGTCTGCCCCCACGAACAGAAATTCCGTGTCCGGGTATGCTTTTTGAATGCTTTTGGCAATGGCAAGAGCGGGATTGATATGGCCGGCGGTACCGCCGCCTGTCATCAGAACGCGCATAGGACACCTCAAATTCGTTAGTTTTTCTTTAAATTCGCTTGTCGGGAGATAGAAAGAACGATACCCATTTGAGCCAGCAGCATAACCAGTGACGTGCCGCCGTAGCTAAAGAAGGGTAAGCTGATACCGGTGTTGGGCATCGAGTTGGTTACCACCGCGATATTCAGGATCACCTGAATACCGATCTGGGCGGTAAGTCCTAATGCGAAAATCGATCCGAACTTGTCGGACGCGTTCATCGCAATGACAAAGCCACGCCAGATGAGCAACGCAAACAACAGCAGGATGAACAGCGCACCGATAAAGCCGATCTCCTCACACACCACCGCAAAGATGAAGTCGTTTTGCGGTTCGGGGAGGAAGAGGTGCTTCTGCCGGGAGTTGCCGAGTCCCTGCCCGAGCAGACCGCCCGAGCCAATGGTGTATAGCGACTGCACCGTCTGCCACGCTTGACTGCGCCCGGTGTAATCGCGGTTGTATACCTCGAGAGGATTTAGCCACACGTCGATACGTTCCTGCTCGTACCCGAGCACGAAAATGGCGACAAACACCACCAAAACGCCGAGGGCTACCAGTCCCAGCAGATACCGTACCCGACAGCCGCCCACAAACATCAGCACCAGCCCCAACAAGCAGAGCAGCATGGTACCGGACAGGTGCGGCTCTAAAAAGACCAGACCGCAGGTAACGCCGAGGATGAGCAACAGCGGTAAAAACCCGCCGGTAAAGGTTTGTATCCGTTTGTAGTTGAGTGAAATAAGGTGAGCGAAAAGTAAAACTAAGGCAAATTTAGCCACCTCGGAGGGCTGGAACTGCCCGATACCGGGGATGCGGATCCAGCGGTGAATGCCCGATTCTGCCGGCAGTAATAATACCACCCCGAGTAGGATAATAGAGCCGACCCACACCAGCCAGGCGAATCGATGCCAGTGGTGGTAATCCACAAAGGAGGCGGCGAACATGGCGGCGATCCCGATAGCGGCAAACAGCAGTTGTTTTTTGATGAAATAAAAGCTGTCGCCGTCGTTCCAGTAGAAGGAATAGACGTATCCCGCCGAATATAAGCTGATCAGTCCGATCACCAAAATAGCCAGCAGAATCAGCAGGAAAGGAATATCAAAGCCGGCCGCGGTATACAGCAGCTTACGGCGTCTTTTCCGAATGTTGGCGGACGGATCCGCCGGCATAGACAGTACGGACAAAGGTATCCTCTCCTTTTCAAAAATAAGTATAAGACGAAATGGTCGGTTTATGCGCGGAAAAACAGTAAGAGTGCCAGCACACCGCCGATTACGGTGACCGCCGAAAACACCAAAACGATCTTGTTTTCGCTCCAGTTGCACAGTTCAAAGTGGTGATGAAGCGGGCTCATTTTGAATAACCGGCGACCGTGGGTGAGTTTGAAGTAGGTTACCTGCAGGATCACCGAAAGATTTTCGAAAATGTAGATAATGCCGATCGGCACCAACAAAAACGGCTGTTCCAGCGAGAAGGCAAGACCGGTCAAAAGCGCGCCAATAAACAGCGAGCCGGTGTCCCCCATAAACACCCGCGCCGGGTGCAGGTTCCACATCAAAAATCCGGCAAGCGCTCCGGCAAAGGCAACGGCAACGGTGCTGATGCCGAAGGCCGCCGTATTGCCGGCAATGATCACCAGGGGAAGCACCGCTATAAAGCTGACACTGCCGCAAAGGCCGTCCACCCCGTCGGTGAGGTTGGTGGCGTTGCTCATCGCAATGATGACAAAGATGCAAAACGGAATGTACCAGAAGCCGAAATCCACCGGTCCGAAGAAGGGAACTTTGATAACGTGCCCGCCGGCCAGGTACATCGCTACCGCGAAGGCGGTAGCCACCAGTAGCTGGGCGATCAGCTTCTGCCGGGCGGTAAGCCCCAAATTGCGCTTTTTGACCACCTTGATATAGTCGTCTAAAAATCCGATCAATCCGCAACCCAGTGCGAGTAAAAGGGTGCCGAACAGCTTGACAAGCGACAGGGTAGTGCCGGACAGGATTTTATAATCGAGGAATAGCTGGCTTATCAGGATCGTCAACAAAGCGGTGACTACCGTCGCCGCGATAAACAGCACGCCGCCCATAGTGGGGGTGCCGGATTTACTCTGGTGCCAGGCGGGACCTTCCTCCCGGATAGTTTGCCCAAAATGCAGGCGTTGCAGGGCGGGGATCACCCATTTTCCCAACAGGGTGGAGATCAGAAAGGATAGAATACCGGTTGCGCACAGAACCCATAGTTGCATTGTCGTCATAGCTGTTCTCCTTATTCGAGTGTTTTGATCGCCTCGGCGACCACCTCGCGCTCATCCAGGTGGATGACACCGGTGGAGAGGATCTGGTAGGTTTCGTGTCCTTTGCCGGCAAGTAAAACGGTATCGCCGGCTTTGGCGTTTTGAATCGCCCAATGAATCGCTTCCACCCGGTTTTCGATCACCTTGACCGGGGTTTTGGTATCCTTCATACCGGCGACGATTTCCTCAATGATAAAAGCGGGATCTTCGGTGCGCGGATTATCGGAGGTGACCACCGCGAGATCCGAGAGTCTTGCCGCGATACCGCCCATTTGCGGGCGTTTCAAGCGGTCGCGGTCACCGCCGCAGCCGAACACCGTGATCAGCCGACCGGGACAACAGTCCTTGAGGGTACGGCAGATGTTTTCCAGGCCGTCCGGCGTGTGAGCGTAGTCGATGACCACCGTGAAATCCCGGCCGGTGGGCACCACCTCGGCGCGTCCTTTGACGCCGGGGGCTTTATCCAATGCTTCGATCACCGTCTCGAAGGGAAGTCCCAGCGACACCGCACAGGCGGCCGCCGCCATACCGTTGTAAACCGAGAACTGCCCGGGGATGTGCAGATGTACCCGCCCGAGCTGACCGTCGCCGACCAACACAAACCGAACGCCGTCCGCCTTGTATTCAATATTTTTTGCGATAAAATCTGCGGCATCCAGCTTTGCGGAGTAGCGGGTGATCGGGCCGGGGATACCGTCGGTAAGGGTATCCGCCCACCGATCGTCCGCATTGATGATTGCGTGACGGCATTGGAAAAATAGTCGCTTTTTGGCGGCGAGATAGTTTTCCATGGTGCCGTGGTAGTCCAGATGATCCTGGGTCAGGTTGGAAAACACCGCCGCATCAAAGGTACAGCCGGCGACCCGTTCCTGATCCAGCGCGTGGGAGGAGACCTCCATAACGCAGTAGTCGCACCCTTCGGCGACCATAAGCGCAAATAAGCTTTGCAGGTCGTAGGTGTCGGGGGTGGTGCGGGCGGCGGGCAATGCCCGGTCGCCGATCATATTCTGAATGGTACCGATCAGCCCCACCTTGTGCCCCGCGTGCTCCAAAATGCTTTTAAGCAGGCAGGCGGTGGTGGTTTTTCCGTTGGTGCCGGTCACCCCGATCAGATGCAGTTGATCAGCGGGGTGATGAAACCAGTTGGCGGCCATTTTTGCCCAGGTCAGGCGGGAGGAGGAGACGAGAATCTGACGGGGAAGACCGAGGTCCCGTTCCACCACGATTCCGGCCACCCCGCGTTCGATCGCATCGGCGGCAAAGTTGTGCCCGTCGACCGCGTAGCCGTGGATACACACTAAAATCCCGCCCGCCTCCGCTTTGCGGGAGTCACAGGTAATGGCGGAGATTTCCGTATC
Source organism: Clostridia bacterium (assembly GCA_017442265.1). Taxonomy (GTDB): domain Bacteria; phylum Bacillota; class Clostridia; order Oscillospirales; family Acutalibacteraceae; genus URNF01. Next base: position 49,438 of record JAFSAC010000048.1, read on the forward strand.
GAGAGGGAGGGAATGAGAAACGATCTCGGTCCCGGCAAACAATTCGGAAAATTTCATGATGCTCCTCCTTTTTAGGTATCAACCGCCGTCGGCACCGTCCTTATACAGGAAGGAAACGGTAACGGTGGTGCCCGGCGGCACCGCAGTGCCGGGGGCGATGCTTTGCTTATTGGCAATGGTCTGACCGGAGTCAAGCCCCACGCCGGACACCTTGATATTGAGACCGGCGTTGGTGGCGGCCATATTGGCGGCCGCCACGCTCATATTCATAAAGTTAGGAACGGTAACCGTTCTTTCGATCGAATTTTCATCGGTGTAGAGAACCACCAAACCGCCGCGCGGAACCGACTGACCGGCTTCCGGGACCTGCTTTAATACCGTTTCGCCTTTGCCGACCACCCGCGCCGATAAGCCGGCGTTGGTGATAGCGGCCTGGGCGGCGGTAAGCGGCTTGTCGGTGACGGCCGGGGTGGTGGTGCTGAGCTTCACAAGCTCGGCGTCGGTGTACTTCGGCTCTACGCCGAGATAAGGAAGCACCTCGGACAACACCTTCTGTGCCACCGGAGCGGCAATGGTGCCGCCGAAACGAATCGCGGATTGCGGTTGGTCTAAGAGGATCAGGATCGCCACCTGCGGGTCGTCTGCCGGAGCGAAGCCGGCGAAGGAGGCGACCACCTCGTTGCCTTCGATATCCCGTTTTTCGGAGGTGCCGGTTTTACCGGCAACCCGGTAACCGGCGACGTAGGCGCCTTTACAGCCGCCGCCGTTAACAGCCGCCTTCATCATATCCGACACTTTGGCGGCGGTTTCCTTGGAGATGACCTGGCGACGGACGGTGCGCTCGGTGTTTTCCACCACGTTTCCGTTTTCGTCCAGGATCTGCTGAACCACGTACGGGGTAAGAAGCTCGCCGCCGTTGGCAATGGCGGAGATCGCGTTGATCATCTGAATGGGGGTCACCTTGTTGGTCTGACCGAATGCCGCCGTCGCCAGCGATGCTACCGTGTTGGATAAGGTTTTCTCCGAGTGATACAGCCCGGCATTGGAGGTCTCTCCGGTCATATCAATGCCGGTTTTTTCGGTGAATCCGAATGCGGTAAAGTACTTAAAGAAGTTGTGCGCACCCATTTTCAGGCCGATCTGCATAAAGTACGGGTTGCAGGAGCCGGAGATAGCGCCCGGCATATCCAGCGTACCGTGCCCGCCCGCCTTATGACAGCGAATGGTCCAGCCGCCAACCTTGTAATAGCCGGGGCAGTTGTAGGAGGTCTGCAGGGTGCCGACCCCTTCCTCCAATGCGGCGGATGCGGTGAACACCTTGAATACCGAGCCCGGCTCGTAGGTTTCGGAAACCGCTTTGTTTTTCCATTGCTGTTGCAGAGCGGTGGTACGGGCGGCGGCTTGTTCCTCTTCGGGAAGCTGGGCGATCGCATCCGCTACCGCCTGGTCGGCGATGACAAACGGATTGTTCGGGTCGTAGTCCCCTTTGGTCGCCATAGCGAGAATGCCGCCGGTCTTGACGTTTTGGATCAGAATGGTGCCGCGGTTGGTGGTGCCGGTTTCCCGTACCGCCTCCTCGAGGTATTTTTCGGCGTACATCTGCACCGTTTGATCAATGGAAAGCACCAAGCTGTTGCCGTCCTCGGCATCCACCACCTTGCTGTATTCCATTTGGGTGGGCATCTCGTCACCCCAGCCGTTTTGAGCGGTGACGATGCGGCCCGGCACGCCGGACAGCACGCTGTCGTAGGCGGCCTCTAACCCTTCCAGTCCGTTGTTATCGGTGCCGGTGAAGCCGAGTACGTTGGATAACAGCACTCCTTGGGGATAATATCGCTTATAATCCGGGATGATACGGAATACACCGGCCAGTCCGTTTTCGGTCACCCAGGTGATAAATTCCTCTTTCTGCCGGTATTCCACCCGGGTCTTGACCACTTCGTATTGCGAATTGGTTTTGCCGGTCTGATTAAACAGCTTTTCCCGATCAATCTCCAAGAGGGCAGAGAGCTGGTCGGCAATGTACCCGCGCAGTTCTTCCTGCGAATCAATGCCGGGCAATTTCTCCAGGTTGACGTCCTCGATATTCTTCGGGGACATGATCAGCCGCCATACGTCGGCGGAGATCGCCAGCGGCTCCATATTGGCATCGTAAATGGTGCCGCGCTTGGCGGCCACGACATTGTCGCTCATCTGCTGAGAGCGGGCACGCGCCAGCCAATCGTCCCCCTGCACCAGTTGGATGATCGCCATGTGCACGACGATAGCGAGAGCGAGCAGCAGCATAATGCACAGTACGATATAGTTGCGCAGATTCATTCGCCGGGACGGTTTGTTGGTGACCACCTGGTCGGTTTTTGGCTTTTTCGCCATACTGCTCACCCTTTCTTTTAAATGGTACTAAATACAGAAACGAGAGTTAAGATATTCTCCCAACTCTCGGTTTTCTTTCCACTTGATAACGGCTCATATATACCTATTTTGAAAATGGGACGGCTATGCCGGTTTAGGAAAAAATTCCGGCAATGGCCTGAAAGACCTGCTGAAACCAGCCGGCATCTCCGTTGGCGACGGTGACCGTGTCACTGCCGGACAGGGTGATGTAATGGATCTGGTTTCCGTCGGCCACCGACATACCGTTGGCCTGCGCATAGGCGTTGACGTTGGCAATAGAGGTCTTGCTGGCGAGCTCCGACTCCAGCCGAACCTGCTCACTTTGCAGTTCGCTGAGTCGTGCACGGCTTTCGGCGATCTGGGAATTCAGTTCGGTCAGCTGTACGTTGGAGGTGATGAGAAGGGCGATAATGCCCAGCGCCACCACCGCGATCAGCACGTAGGCGGTCACGTTGAGCACCGATTGCAGTCGCTGATGCCGGCTGTTGCTCTTGAGTTCCTTCTTATTCGGTTTCAGTGCCACCAGTCGTGCTTTTTTGTTTTCAAACAGCGACAGATCGTAGGCAGTTGCCTGATCACGGGTTGCCATAGCACTTCCTCCTTTAAACTTCCTTTATATAACGATGAGATGATTTTACGGGTTTCGTTGGTGCAGTCGCCGGATACACCGGAGCTTTGCCGATCGACTGCGGGGATTTTGCTCCAATTCCGCCGGAGAGGCGGTTATCGGTTTTTGAAACTGTTCCGCCGCCGGGGTGCGTCCGCAGACACTAACCGGAAAATCCCGGGGGCAGGTACAGCCCTGTCGAAGCGCTGAAAAATGTTGCTTGACAATGCGGTCCTCCAGCGAATGGAAGGTGATGACCGCGAGGATGCCGCCGTCATTGAGACAGTCAAAAGCGGTAGTGAGCGCTTTTTCCAGACACTCCAGTTCACGGTTTACCGCAATGCGTAGCGCCTGGAATACCCGCCGGGCGGGATGCCCGTCCCGCCTGGCCGCCGCCGGAACCGCTTCCCGGATGATATCGGCGAGCTGTAGGGTGGTGGTAATGGGCGAATCTTCACGGGCTTTGACGATCGCCCGGGCGATCGGGCGGGAAAACTTTTCTTCTCCAAAGGTGTAAAAGATACGGGAGAGTTCCGATTCCGTCAGCGTGTTGATGAGATCGGCGGCGGTTTCGCCGCTTTGACTCATCCGCATATCCAGCGGCGCATCCGCGTGGAAGGAGAAGCCGCGGGCGGCTTCATCTAACTGGTGAGAGGAAACGCCGATATCAAGGAGAATACCGTCTACCTTGTCGATCCCGAGATCGCGCAACACCTTGTCCATTTCGGTGAAGTTGGACTGTACCACTGTGGCGGGCAGGCCTTTGAGCCGTGCGCCGGCTTCCTTGATCGCGTCCGGGTCCTGATCGAGGGAGACGAGCCGTCCGGAGGTGAGCCGGGAGGCGATCGCAAAACTGTGTCCGCCGCCGCCTGCCGTACCGTCGAGGTAGATGCCGTCCGGCCGAATGTTCAGCGCTCCGATCGTTTCTTCCAGCAGGACCGGGATATGATATTGTCCGCCGCCTGCCATATCGGTCACGTCCTTCATCAGAAGCCGAGCTTCATAAACTCTTCTTCCATACTTTCGGGGGTCAGCTTGTTCATGGTCTCTTCGTAGACCGCCGGTTTCCAGATCTCGGCACGTTTGCCGGCGCCGATGACCAGCGCCTCTTTTTCCAGTCCGGCATATTCTAACAGATGTTTCGGGAGCAGGATACGACCTTGCGCATCCGGCGCCACGTCTTCAGCATTTGAAGTTAACTGCCGCAGTAAAGCGCGGCCCTGGGTCATGGGGAGGGAGGCGATACCGTCCAGCAGCGCGTCCCACTCGTCGGTGGAGTAGAGACATATGCACCGGTCCAATACCACCGCGGCGATAAAGCTGCTGCCAAGCTTGTCGCGGAGCTTGGCCGGAACGAATAAACGTCCCTTGGCATCCACGGAATGTTGATAGCGGCCGTATAACATATGTCTCACCTCCAGTCGACAAATAAAATAGAGAGGAATGTGGAAAACTTTGTTTAAAAGTTAAAAACTCACCACTTTGCACCATTTTGGCACACTTTTAACCACAAACCTATTATATAGGTAAACGAATGAAATTGCAATAGTTTTTTCAAAAAAAATCCGGTTTTTTTGAACTTTTTTTCGGGAAATTTTTTCGGGGCAAAAAAATCGAAAAAACCTTGGCAAATCGGGGTTTTTTCGGGCAATAAAAAAGCGGGCAGGACCCCTTTTTCAAGGGTATCCTGCCCGCAAATCGAGCAATTATCAAATTAGGGGAAAGAAATGGAGGTCAGGCGAGTATTTTCGCCAGTCCGACCAGAAGCGGCATGGTGATCACCGACACGAGGGTGGTCAAGGAGACGAGATTGCAGGAGGCCTCCGGATAGCGGTCGTATTTGGTGGCGAACATGGTGGTCATGGTCGCAACCGGGGTACTGACCGAGATGATGAGAGAGATCAGCAGGTTGCCGCGCAGACCGCAGAGGTAGAGAATACCGAGGGCGAGCAGCGGGAAGATCACCATTCGCAGGGCGAGCACCCAAAAGCTCTTGTAATCCTTCAGCGCCGCTTTAAAATCCACCTGAGCGAGGTAGTAGCCGACCACGATCATCGGAACGGGGGTGTTGAGCGCCGCCAGATGCCGAATGGGGGCATAGATGATTTCCGGGATTTCAAAAGAGGGGAGAAGGAGCGGCATCAGGAACACGAGCAAGCCGGCAAACACCCCGATAAGACCGGGGGTGAGCAGCATTTTTTTGGGGGAGATCTGCTTGCGGTCACCGCTCATCAAAAACAGACCGAAGCTCCATACGAAAGCGTTAAAAACGGCGATATACATTCCACCGAAAAAGGCACCGTCAGCGCCGATCAGCGCCTCCTGAAGCGGGAGACCCATAAAGCCGGCGTTGGAGAACATAGCCGCAAACCGAAGCATCCGTTCACGGGAAGGATCGGGGTCCCGCACCAGCGGAAAGGTCAGCAGGATCATCCCCACGTGAATGAGGGAGGCCAGCAGTAATGCGACCAGCAGTTCCTTCAGCTTTTGAGGGCTGAAGGGGATTTCGGCGAACGAACGGATAATAAGACAGGGGGTGACACAGTAAAGCACCAGGTTGGTCAGTCCCTGCACCGATTTTTCCGAAAGTAATTTTGTTTTTTGGGTCAGCACACCCACCCCGATCAGGATGAACAGGATGATCACCTGCTGTGCCACCGTGAGAAAGCTGTTCATAGTTTTCCTCCTTGCGAGAACCCGTTCGTAACATCATACACCTATTCTCACCAAAAAGCAACGGAAAACCACTTATTTTTTTGCATAAAAAAACCGCCCCGATCAGGTGGGGCGGTAAGCAGTTTTATTAAGCATATTGCCGCTCGGGAAGGGCGACCACCGGCATCTCCTGCATCGCGTTGTGGAACTGCAGCTTGTGATAGGCACGTTTTTGCTTGCGGGCGCGCGCTAAACGGGCATCCCGCTTCATCGCCCCGACACAGCACAGCAAAACGGCGATCCGCAACCCTTCGGACACCGCGAAAAGTCCCGCCGAGGCCATTCCCGCGCCGAACACACAGCTATCCACCACCAACGTCGCCAGCGGCACCAGCGCCACCAGACGGGTCTGCAGAAACTGCGCTTTATTAAACATATAAAGGAATACCGATCCCATAATCAGGATGTGCAGTACACTCATCGTCATATCCTTTTCCTCCTATCGAGAACAGAACACTTGTTCCGAACATTTGTTTTGTACACCTTCATTATAGCGGTGGTTTTTCAAAAGTCAAGGGGTTTTGATAAAAAAATCGAAAATTTGTTCGGTTTTTGAAATATCCCGTTCATCTGCCCGGACGGGGACGGGGTGAAATCGGCGGCCTCTCGCTGAAAAACGACAGGTTTTGCTCGGATTTTTCTTCCCTTTGCGGTAAAATAGGTTCGCTTACATAGGCCGCATCACCTTAAATTATGCAATATTACCAAATATAGGCAATGTCTTTTGGGTGTTTTTAAAAGTTTTTCACAACTACCCCTTGTTTTTTCAGAATAGCTCTGTTAGAATGTAATTAATGGGAAAGTAGGCCCTTTTCCCGTTTCCTTTGTCCGGCTGCGGTTTTCGGACTATCCGGCCGATGACCGTCATATAGTGGACAAGAGGGCGAAATTTTCAGGTCAGGCGCCAAGGCGTCAATATAATAGGAAGGAAGCAGATTCTATGTTTCGTAAACAGGAATGTGTCGCAATGCTGCTGGCCGGCGGACAGGGAAGCCGCCTGTATGCGCTGACCCGCCGTATTGCCAAACCGGCGGTGCCGTTCGGCGGAAAATACCGTATTATCGATTTCCCGTTGTCCAACTGTGTCAACTCGGGTATCGAAACGGTGGGTGTTTTAACCCAGTATCAGCCGTTGGAACTGAATGATTATATCGGTTCCGGTCAGCCGTGGGATTTAGACCGATTGGATGCCGGCGTGCACGTGTTGCCGCCGTACCAACGTAATCGCGGAGCGGACTGGTATAAGGGTACCGCCAACGCGATCTACCAGAATATGGATTTTATCGCGCGGTACGACCCGGAATACGTGTTGGTGCTGTCTGGCGACCATATTTATAAGATGAACTATGCGAAGATGATCGAAGCGCATAAGGCGAACAATGCCGCTTGCACCATTGCGGTGCTGGAGGTGGAGATGTCCGAGGCCAGCCGTTTCGGTATCATCAACACCCGGGAGGACGACTCGATCTACGAGTTTGAGGAGAAGCCGGCGAATCCGAAGAGCAACCTCGCCTCTATGGGTATTTACGTATTCGACTGGAAAAAGCTGCGCGCCTATCTCGAGGCGGATGAGCAGAACCCCGATTCCAGTAACGACTTCGGCAAGGACGTCCTGCCGGCGATGCTGGCGGGCGGCGAGCGGATGTTTGCCTACCGTTTTGAGGGCTACTGGAAGGACGTCGGCACCATTGACAGCTTGTGGGAAGCGAATATGGATCTGTTGGACCCGAAGGTTCCGCTGGATCTGTCGGATAAGGACTGGCGCATTTATGCCCGCAACACCGGTCTGCCGCCGCATTACGTGGCGGACGGCGCTACGGTGCAGAACAGTCTTATTACCGAGGGCTGTAACATCTACGGTAACGTGGACTTTTCGGTCATCTTCTCGGGGGTCACGGTGGAGGAAGGCGCTGAGGTGCGCGACTCGATCCTGATGCCCGGCACCCATATTAAGCGCGGTGCCTGTGTGCAGTACGCCATTTTAGCGGAAAACACCGTGGTAGAGGAAAACGCTACGGTCGGTGAACGGCCGGAAAGCTGTGATAACCTTGAAAACTGGGGCGTTTCGGTCATTGCCCAGGGCATTAAAGTCGGCGCGAACGCCGTGGTGCTTGCTCGGGCGATGATCGAAGAGGACGTTCAAGCGAAAGGAGCGAAGTGATCATGCAAAAGAATCAGGTAATGGGACTTTTGTTCCCGAACATGGGGGATAGCACCCTGGGAGATCTCACCGCTCACCGTTCGGTTGGCTCCACCCCCTTTGGCGGACGGTACCGTCTTATTGATTTTCCGTTGTCCAATATGGTACATGCCGGCATTTCCAAGGTCGGTGTCATTACTAAGAAAAATTATAATTCCCTTATGGACCACCTCGGCTCCGGTAAAGCGTGGGACCTGTCCCGGAAACACGAGGGTCTGTACTACCTGCCGCCGCGCGGAAGTGACCATCTGTACGAGGGCCGTATATCCTCTTTGGCAGATATTATGTCCTTTTTGCAGGCATCCAAAGAAGAGATCGTGGTGCTGTCCGACTGCTACACGGTCGGCAACATTGACCTCGATCAGATGATCTCGCATCATATTGCCGGCGGCGCGGATATCACCATTGGTTACGTGCATACCACCCTGCGGGGGGCGATCGACCGGATGCTGGTGTGGCCGGATCAGGACGGACGGATCACCGATATCGTGTTCAACCAGGCGGAGGAAGCGGAAGGAAACTTCAGCATTGGCCTGTACGTGATGAGCAAGGCGTTTTTGATCCGCATTATTAAGGATGCGATCGGTCGTAACCTCACCCATTTTGAACGGGATATTCTGCAAAAGCACATCGCTTCTCTGCATATCGCCGGCTATGAGGTGAAGGAACTGACCATGATGATCTGCTCGCAGGAGCAGTATTTTGCGGCGAATATGGCACTGCTGGATGCCGAAGTCCGCAATAAGCTGTTTTTACCCGGCCGCCCGATCTACACCAAGGTGCGGGATTGCGCGCCGGCACGGTACGGGCTCAATAGTGTCGTGTCCGATTCACTGGTCGGGGACGGCGCCAAGATCAACGGTACCGTGCGGAATTCCATTGTGTTCCGGGATGCCGATATCGGCCGGGATGCGGTGGTGGAAAACTGCGTGGTGATGCAGGGTGCGATCATCGGCGAACGGGCGCAGCTGCGGTATACGATTGCCGATAAAAACGTGGTGATCCGGGAAGGCCGTGCACTGCAGGGCTGTGAAAGCTATCCGATCTACATCGCGAAAAACACTATGGTATAAAAGGGGAAAGGAAGATCAACATGAAGGTGTTATATGCGGCCAGTGAGGCGCTCCCTTTTATTGCCTCCGGAGGACTTGCGGACGTTGCCGGCTCGTTGCCGGGCGCTATCCGGAAACGGCTGGTGGGCTGTCGGGTGGTTCTTCCGCTGTATGAGCAGATCCCGCAGGAATTGCGGGACACCATGACCTTTGTGACCAGCATTTCGGTGCCGGTGTCCTGGCGGCGGCAGTATTGCGGCATTTTTGAAGCCCGGCATAACGGGGTCATCTATTATCTGTTGGATAACCAGTATTATTTCAAACGGCAGGGGCTGTACGGTCATTTTGACGATGCGGAACGGTTTGCGTTCTTCTCCCGCGCGGTGCTGGAGATGTTGCCGGCGATCGATTTCTGGCCGGACATCATCCACGCCAACGATTGGCAGACGGCGCTGATTCCGATCTACTATACGCTGTTCTACGGACAGCAGGAGGCGTATCAGAATATCCGCACCGTATATACCATTCATAATATCGGGTATCAGGGACAGTACGGTATGGAGATTCTTGGGGACGTGTTCGGTATCCCGGACGACCGCCGGGACCTGGTGGAGCACGGGGGCCTCATCAATCTGATGAAGGGCGGTATCGAGACCGCTGACCGGGTAACCACCGTGAGCGGCACCTATGCCCGGGAGATTTTAGACCCGTGGTTTGCTCATGGACTGGATTCCATCCTGCGGGAGCGGGAATGGAAGCTGTCCGGTATTCTTAACGGTATTGACACGGTGGGGTATGACCCCGCCACCGACCCGAACGTGTTTAAAAATTACACGGCGGAGACGGTGCAAGCCGGGAAAGCGGCGAATAAGGCGGCTTTACAGGAACGGCTGTGTCTGCCGAAAAAGAAGAACGTACCGCTCATCGGTATGGTGACCCGGCTTGCGTCCCATAAGGGCTTGGACCTTGTGAAAGCGGTGTTTGAACGGCTGATGACCGAGGAGGATGCTCAAGTGGTGATCCTCGGCTCCGGCGAATGGGCGTATGAGAATTTCTTCCGTGAAATGCAGGAGAAATACCCGGATAAATTCTGCTATTGCTGTGGCTTTGTGCCGGAATTGGCGCGGAAGATCTACGCATCGGCGGATATCTTCCTGATGCCGTCCCAGAGCGAGCCGTGCGGATTGGCGCAAATGGTGGCTTGCCGCTACGGAACCGTGCCGATCGTCCGGCGCACCGGCGGACTTGCTGACAGCATTCGTGATTGCGGTGACGGAGAGGGTTTCGGCTTTGTGTTTGATACCTATAATGCCGACGATATGTACTACGCGATCACCCGGGCGTTGGGTGCCTATGCCAATCAGGATCATTGGCCGATTTTAGTGGACCGTTGTATGGCTACCGACTTCACCTGGGGCCGCTCGGCAAACGAGTATATCCGGTTGTATCGCTCACTCGGAAAGTAAAAACAAGCAAATATCACAGCGACCGGGGAACCCCCGGTCGCTTTTTTTGACAAAGGGACGAAATGTAGGAAAAATTGAAATTTCAATTGACATCCCATTTTATTGAGAGTACAATGATACTCAATTAACAAACTCTTATTAAAAGGGACATTTTCACGTCCCTATGAGGAAAGGAATGGTTTTGATGGCAAGAGTGTACAATTTTTCCGCCGGTCCTTCTATGCTGCCGGAAAGCGTGCTCAGACGGGCCGCTGCTGAAATGCTGGATTATGAGGGCTCCGGTCAGTCGGTGATGGAGATGTCCCACCGATCGAAAACGTATGACGCGATCATCAAATCCTGCGAAGCCCTGCTGCGCGAGGTCATGGAGATTCCGGATAATTATAAGGTTCTGTTTTTGCAGGGCGGTGCTTCCTCTCAGTTTGCGATGGTGCCGATGAACCTGATGACCGGCAGCGGCAAAGCCGACTTTGTTATCACCGGTCAGTGGGCGACCAAAGCGTATAAAGAAGCCGCCCGGTACGGCGAAGCCAAAGCGGTCGCCAGCTCGAAGGATGAGACCTTCTCTTACATTCCGAAGCTTGATCCCGCTACCTTCACCCCGGATGCGGACTATTTTCATATTTGTATGAACAACACCATTTACGGTACCTTGTTCCACGAGTTGCCTCAAACCGGTAACGTGCCGCTGGTGGCGGACGTTTCCTCCTGTATTCTGTCCGAGCCGATCGACGTCAGCCGCTTTGGTGTGCTGTACGCCGGTGCGCAGAAGAATATGGCTCCGGCGGGGCTTACCGTTGTGATCATCCGGGAAGACCTCATTGGCAAAGCCATGGAGATCACCCCGACCATGTTCAATTACCAGACCCACGCGGACAACGATTCGATGTTCAACACCCCGCCCTGCTACAGCATTTATATGTGTAAGCTGGTGCTGGAATGGATCAAAAATGAGATCGGCGGTCTTCAGAATATGAAGAAGATCAACGAGAAAAAAGCCGCTCTCCTGTATGATTTCCTCGACCGCTCCAAGGTGTTCCGCGGCACGGTGGTGAAGGAAGACCGTTCGCTGATGAACGTTCCGTTTGTCACCGGTGACGAGGAGCTGGATGCCCGGTTTGTCAAAGAAGCGGCGGCTGCCGGCTTTGTCAACCTGAAGGGTCACCGTTCGGTGGGCGGTATGCGTGCTTCTATTTATAACGCGATGCCGATCGAGGGTGTCGAGAAGCTGGTTGCCTTTATGGAAGAGTTTGAGAAAACTGTCTGAAGAGAGAAGGATACACCATGAATATTTGTACTCTGAATAAGATTGCCGCCTGCGGCACCGAACGCTTTGGCGCCGGGTACACCATGACCGATACGCTGGATAACGCCAGCGGCGTTATGGTTCGTTCGGCGGCGATGCACGATATGGAATTGCCGGAGACTTTGGCGGCGATCGCCCGCGCCGGTGCCGGTGTGAATAACATTCCGGTGGATGCGTGCAGTGAAAAAGGCATTGTGGTATTCAACACCCCCGGTGCGAATGCCAATGCGGTGAAGGAACTGGTGCTGGCCGGTCTGTTACTCAGCTCCCGTAAGGTGGTTCCCGCCATTCAGTGGGCGGCTACCCTGAAGGGCGAGGGCGATCAGGTTGGCAAACTGGTGGAAAAAGGGAAATCCGCTTTCGCCGGCCCGGAAATCGCCGGGAAAAAGCTCGGTGTCATCGGACTCGGTGCGATCGGTATTCTGGTCGCCAGTGCCGCGAAATCGCTGGGCATGGACGTGTACGGCTATGACCCGTTCCTGTCGGTGGATGCCGCGTGGAAACTGTCCCGCTCCATTCATCACGTACAGGAGCTGGATACCATTTATCAGACCTGCGATTATATCAGCGTGCACGTGCCGCTGACCCCCGATACCAAAGGTATGCTGAATGCGGAAACCTTCGCTTTGATGAAGGACGGGGTTCGCATTCTGAACTTCGCCCGGGCCGACCTGGTGAACAGCACCGATATGCTGGCGGCTTTAGAGTCCGGCAAGGTGGCGTCTTACGTGGTCGATTTCCCCACCGAGGAGATGCTTGGGGTGGAGAACGTGGTCGCGATTCCTCACCTGGGTGCTTCCACCCCGGAGAGTGAGGATAACTGTGCGGTTATGGCGGCAGATGAACTGCGGGATTATCTCGAAAACGGTAACATCCTGCATTCGGTCAACTACCCGGACGTGCAGGCGCCTCGCACCACGGCTCACCGCCTCTGCGTGTTGCACCGCAACATCCCGAATCTGCTGGCGCAGATCAGCGCGGCGGTATCTGCCGAAGGCATCAACATCGCTTCGCTGGTGAACCAGTCCCGGAAGGAATACGCTTACACCATGCTGGATGTGGAAGCACTGCCGTCGGCGGCGGTGATCGATCAGATCTTGGCGGTGGACGGGGTTATCCGTGTCCGTCAGCTGTAAAATTGATCATTTACCGAAATACCCTGTCGAACGGCAGGGTATTTTTGTCATAGGGAGGACCTTAGGATGTTAAAATGGCGGTTGCCGCTTTTGATATTCTCCGGCATTTTGCTGGTATGGGGTATTTTACCGTATTGGTATGCGCGGATTCGCGGGGTCGGGGTGATCACCCCGATGGTGATCGGTTTTGTAGGATTGATCGCCGGCATTTTTCCACGGCTTTTGTTGCGGCTGATTGATGCTGTCCGTCAATCCGGGCGGGTGACCCATATCGTGGTTATGGTACTCGGCGTGCTGGTCGCCGTCCTGATCCTGTTGTTTTTGGTGGTGTCGGTGTTGATGATCTGCGGCGCTTTGGATAAGGTACCCTCCGGCGAACCGGTGACGGTGGTGGTGCTCGGTGCTCAGATCAACGGGGAGAGTCCCTCCCGGATGCTTGGTGACCGGCTGAAAGCGGCTATCAAGGTACTGGAGGAGAACCCGGAGGCCGTTTGTGTGGTCAGTGGCGGTCAGGGTCCGGATGAGATCGTGTCCGAAGCCGTGGCGATGAAAAAGTACCTGGTTGCCGCCGGGGTGGAGCCGGCTCGGGTGTTTTTGGAGGATCGCTCTATCAATACTATGGAAAATATGAAGTTTACCGCCGAGGTGATCGCACAGAACAATCTGCCGGAGCAGGTAGTGATCGCCACTCAGGAATTCCACCAGTTCCGCTCGGCGGCGTATGGCCGTGCGGCGGGTCTTTCACCGGTCGGGGCGGCAGTTTGCGGCACCCCGTGGTATCTCTTTTTGTGCTACTGGGTGCGGGAATTTGCCGGTATCTGCCGGATGTGGTTACTTCATTACTAAAAACCGGATGATTGTTTTAAACAACGCGCCCGGGTGTTTCAAAGCAGAAACACCCGGGCGCTCATTTTTTGTCAAAACGGTCATAAAGGAGGGGGCAGGGGATAAAAAGGGGCAAAATGGTTGAAAAATCTCTTTAAAAATAAAAAAAGTTGCCAATCCTTCAAAAAGGCATTGACAAATAAAGGAAATAGGTATACAATCATAAACTGTTTCAATATGGGCATTTGTGTCCTTCCACCCGGATATCAGTATATCACAGGATGCAAAAAAATGCAAGAGGATGCTGAAAAAACGAGCTTTTTTCGCCGTTCTCCCGATCGCCCTGAGAAAGCAAAAAAATGAGGTAAATAAGCCGAATTTTCCTACGGGCGGGAAAAATCGTGCAAAAATACAAAGGAGTGTGGTCGCGCTTATGGTGGATATGAAACCTGTCAAGCTGGGAAACACGACCCGTATGAGCTTTGCTAAGATCAATGAGGTTCTGGATATGCCGAACCTGATCGAGGTGCAGAAGAATTCGTACCGGTGGTTCCTGGAGGAAGGACTCAAGGAGGTCTTCCGTGATATGTCGGCGATTGCTGACTATTCCGGAAATCTGGTTCTTGAGTTTATCGACTATCGCCTGGATGATGAACCGAAATACACGGTAGCGGAATGTAAGGAGCGGGATGTGACCTATGCCGCCCCTTTGCACGTGCGCGTGCGCTTACTCAATAAAGAAACCGGTGAAGTGAAGGAGTCGGAAGTGTTTATGGGCGATTTCCCGCTCATGACCGAAAGCGGCACCTTTGTCATCAACGGCGCGGAGCGTGTGATCGTCTCCCAGCTGGTGCGTTCGCCCGGTGTGTATTACGGGATGAGCTACGACACCACCGGTAAAAAGCTGTTCACCTCCACCGTGATCCCGAATCGCGGTGCGTGGCTGGAATACGAAACCGATTCGTCCGACGTTTGCTACGTTCGTATCGATAAGAACCGCAAGGTGCCGGTGACCTGCCTGGCCCGTGCCATGGGGCTTAGCACCGATGCCCAGCTTTTGGAATTCTTTGGTGATGACGAGCGTCTGCACGCTACCATTCAGAAGGACCCGACCAAGAATACCGAGGAAGCGCTGCTTGAGATCTACCGCAAGCTTCGTCCCGGCGAGCCGCTGACGGTGGAGAACTCCCAGCAGCATCTGGAGGGGCTGTTCTTTGACCCCCGCCGGTATGACCTGTCCCGCGTCGGCCGCTATAAATATAATAAGAAGTTAGGACTTTCCAACCGTCTGTCCGGCCATAAGCTCAGCCGCCCGATCGCCGATCCGAGCACCGGCGAACTGCTGGCCGAAGCCGGGGAGTTTATCGATCGCGCCCGTGCGATGGAACTGGAAGATGCCGGTGTCAGCGAGGCGTTTGTGTCGCTGGATGAGCACGGCGAAGAGCGTGAAGTGAAGATCGTCACCAACGGCATGGTGGATATCCGCAAATACGTGGATTTCGATGTGACCGAATACGGTATCCGTGAGCGTGTCTGCTACCGCGTGCTGCGGGAGATCCTCGACACCTGCGGCGAAGATGCGGAGGCGCTCAAAGAAGCGCTGCGCACCCGTGCGGAAGAACTGGTGCCCAACCACATCACGGTGGACGATATTCTCGCTTCCATTAACTACGTGAACTGCCTGGGTCACGACATCGGTACCACCGATGACATCGACCACCTGGGTAACCGTCGCATCCGTTCGGTGGGTGAGCTGTTGCAGAATCAGTTCCGCATCGGTTTCTCCCGTATGGAGCGTGTGATCCGTGAGCGTATGACCCTGCAGGCGCAGGATATGGACGTCATCACCCCGCAGGCGCTGATCAACATTCGCCCGGTGGTGGCGGCGATCAAGGAGTTCTTCGGCTCCTCTCCGCTGTCCCAGTTTATGGATCAGAACAACCCCCTGGCGGAACTCACCCATAAGCGCCGTCTGTCTGCGCTGGGTCCGGGCGGTCTGTCCCGTGACCGTGCCGGCTTCGAGGTGCGTGACGTGCACTACAGCCACTACGGCCG
>JAFSAC010000049.1 GCA_017442265.1 Clostridia bacterium
GAAAAGAGATCGAGGACGGCACCTATCGGCTGGATACCAAGGTACAGATCGGGGTGCAGGTGAACCTTAACGGCATCTGTATGATCGGTCCCGGGCAACTGGTTCACGACCAAGACGGCTTTTCCCTGACTGGGGCGGACGGGGCGCTTGACTACAGCCAATCGGCCGCCTCCTCCCATACCCTGTATTCGGATTATTACTGGTACGAGATCGGGGACGTCATCGGAATCGGCAACAACGAATTTTCCTATTTCTGTTTCCCTGAGCCGCAAGTGTCGGTCACCAAAGCGCGACTGGCCACCGAAGAACTGTACAAAATTAAAAAAGCAAGAAAAAGACCGCTGGCTACCCTCTAAGCATCTGAAAAGAGACAGGAATTCCTGTCTCTTTTTTCTTTTTAAAATAAATATTCATAAATATGTAACAAATTCTTCTGTTATCAGGTTCATTTATGTGCTATAATTACGCTGATAATTTATTTTGTGGAGTGTACATACCGTGAGAAGAACCTCGTTACCCGTGTGGGTCATCTTTAAAATCATACGCTCGCTCATCCGCCTGTTTTACGGCAAGACTGAAATTGTCGGCCTTGAAAATCTGCCGAAGGAGAACGCGATCATCGTCGGCAATCATACCCAGATGAACGGACCGATCGTCGGCGAACTGTTTATGCCGGACAACTGTTATATCTGGTGTGCCGGGCAGATGATGAATATGAAAGAGGTGCCGGGCTACGCCTTTCAGGATTTTTGGTCTCAAAAGCCGAAGTGGACCCACCCTTTTTACAAACTGTTATCCTATCTCATCGCTCCACTCGCCTACTGCCTTTTTAACAATGCCCGCACCATTGCGGTGCACCGGGATGCTCACATTATCAGCACCTTCCGGGAAACGGTGAAGCGGCTGAAAGAGGGCAAAAACGTGCTGATCTTCCCCGAAAAGGATCAACCGCACAACAATATTCTCTATACGTTCGAAGAAAATTTTGTAGACGTAGCAAGACTGTATTACAAAAAAGCGGGGGTGTCCCTCACCTTTGTGCCGATGTATATCGCCCCGAAACTGAGAAAAGCGTATATCGGGAAGGGAATCCTCTTTGACCCCGAAGCGGATATGGCGGAAGAGCGGCACAAGATCGCCACCTATCTATCGGAGGAGATCACCCGCATTGCAAGGGAGTTGCCGGAGCATACCGTCATCCCCTACCGCAACTTTCCAAAAAGTCAATATCTCTCCAATAAAGACGTAACGGAGGTGCCGAAATGAAAAAACCGGTGGTAGACTACCGCACCTTCCGGCTGTCCAAAATCAATCAGCCGGAGTTCCGGCATCTTCTGTTTTTGCTCGGTTGGGTCGGGTATTTCGCCTTATATTTTCTGACCGAAAATCTGATCCCGCACAGCCGGTGCTATCCGGTACACAGTAAACTGGATGACATCATCCCCTTTTGCGAAATATTCGTCATTCCGTACGTGGGGTGGTATCTGCTGATTGTCGGGTCGCTTCTCTATTTTGCGTTATATAACCCGGACAACTTCAAAAATATGATGAAGTTCATCATTGTGACCCAGGTGGTCGCTATGGCGATCTACATTATTTTCCCCAACCGGCAGGATCTGCGGCCCGCCGAATTTCCGCGGGACAATATCTTCACCGATATCGTGGGGCTTTTATACACCTTTGACACCAGCACCTGCGTCTGCCCGTCGTTACACGTAGCGTATTCGATCGGCATCGCTTCTACCTGGTTGAAAGAACGGTCCGCTTCCAAATGGGGAAAGGTGCTTATCACCGTTTTCTGTTTCCTCGTTTGTATTTCGGTGGCTTTTGTGAAGCAACATTCGGTGGTGGACATTTACGCCGCTATCCCGGTATGCTTGCTCGCTGAATGGATCGCGTTTGGGAAAAACTATTGGCTACCGCGTATCAAAGCTAAGAAAGGATGAACGCGCTGATGTTAGAACTGAAAAACATCAAAAAGGATTACCCCGCCGGCGGAGAAACGGTGCACGCTTTGAAGGGGATCGATCTTGCTTTCCGGGAGAGCGAATTTGTCGCGATCCTCGGTCCGTCCGGGTGCGGAAAAACCACCATGCTCAACCTCATCGGCGGTCTGGATCAATATACCGACGGGGATCTGATCATTAACGGGAAAAGCACCAAATATTTTAAAGATCGGGATTGGGATACCTACCGCAACCATTCGGTGGGGTTTGTATTCCAAAGCTACAACCTTATCCCGCATCAATCGGTGTTGCAAAACGTGGAACTCGCGCTGACCTTATCCGGGGTATCCAAATCCGAGCGGCGCCGTCGGGCGAAAAAGGCACTGGGGGATGTGGGTCTTTCCACCCAGATTCATAAAAAGCCGAGCGAGATGTCCGGCGGACAGATGCAGCGGGTGGCGATCGCCCGGGCGCTGGTCAACAACCCGGATATCATTTTGGCGGATGAGCCGACCGGGGCGCTGGATACCGAAACCAGCACCCAGGTTATGGATATTCTCAAAGAGGTAGCCAAAGATCGGCTGGTGATTATGGTCACCCACAACCCGGACCTTGCCGACAAATACGCTACCCGGATCATCCGAATGCTGGACGGGGTGATCACCGACGATTCCGCTCCGCTCACCGACGGGGAGATCGCCGACGAACACGGTCGGGAGCAGGAAAAAGCCGAGCGTGAAAGACGGATGAAAAAGCCGTCGATGAAACTGATAACCTCCTTTGGGTTATCCCTCAAAAACCTCATCACCAAAAAAGGGCGCACCATTCTCACCTCCTTTGCCGGCAGTATCGGTATTATCGGCATTGCGCTCATCTTTGCGGTGTCCCAGGGAATGACCAACTATATCAACGTCTTACAGGAAGACACCCTGGCTTCCTATCCGCTGACCTTAGAAGCCCAGCACATGGATATGGGAACCTTATTTGAGACCTTTATCGGGCAGGCCACATCCGGCGAACAGCACGAAAAGGATGCAGTATACCAAAAGGGTATGTTGTATACCATGATCAACGCGCTGAACACCACTGAGACCAACGAAAACGATCTTAAGGCGTTTAAAAAGTATCTCGAAGCGGAGCGCGCCAAAGAGGATGAAGAAAGCAGACTGAATGAAGCGCTCAGCGGGGTGCAATACACCTATGATTTCGATATGCTGATCTACACCAAAAGCGTGGACGGCACCATTATTCAATCGGACACCCAAGCGCTGATGCAGGAGCTGTTGATCGAATACTTCGGTATGGACCTGTCCTCTATGATGGATATGGGCGGTGCTATGGGTGCCTCCGGCTCTATGGCGAGCTTCTCCCCTATGGCCTCCTCCGCAATCCTATGGCAGGAGATGCTATCCGGAGATGACGGCAAGGTGATCAGCCCGCTGCTTGAAAAACAGTACGACGTCATTCACGGTCGTTGGCCGACCGAATACAATGAGATCGTGTTGGTGGTGGATGAAAACAACGAGATCGACGATATGACCCTCTATGCGCTGGGACTGAAATCCAAAGAAGATATCGATGCGCTGGCCGATGCGGCGTTTAACAAAACCGAGATCAAATCCACCAATCAAAAGTGGAGCTATGAAGAGATCTGCAATATGGAGTTTCGCACCATTTTCTCCTCCGATTGTTACACCTTCGAGGAAAAGAGCGGACTTTACACCGATCTCAGAGAAACCCAGGCGGGACTCAAATACCTCTACGATAACGGCACCTCCCTTAAGATCACCGGCATCATTCGTCCGAACGAGGATGCGGTATCCACCATGCTGACCGGGGCGATCGGATATACCCACAAGCTCACCGACTACGTCATTGAGCATTCCAAGGAGTCGCCGGCGGTGGAGGCACAGCAAAAGAATCCTTCGACCGATATTTTCACCGGTCTGCCGTTCAAGGAAAATACCGGCAATCTGACCGATGAGCAAAAGGTCGAGGAATTCAATCGGTATATCGATTCGCTGGACGAAAAAGGAAAAGCGGATGCGTATTTGAAAATTATGAGTATTCCGGCCAAAGAACAGGTGGATACCACCGTTGCGCAAACGCTTGGCAGTATGACCCGGGAGGATATGGAAGCGGCCGCTACCAAGGCGCTGACCCAGCAAATGGGTATGGCGGAAAGCGAGATCGAGGACTACATTTCCTCTATGACCGATGAAGATATTACCGAGCTGTTTACCCAGATGATCACCGAACAGATCAAAGCGCAGTATGCTGCCCAGGTGAAAGCCCAGCTCGGGAATATGAGCACCGCTCAACTGGCACAAGCGCTGGAAATGGCGCGGCCGCATTACACCACCGAACAGCGGGTAACCTACCACGACGAGGTGTTGGAATTCTCCGAATCCACCTACGAAAACAACCTCCGCAAGCTCGGAGTGGTGGAGCTGGACGATCCTTCCTCTATCAACCTGTTCGCTTCCACCTTCGAAAACAAAGACGTGATCGAAGAGGCAATCGCCAACTACAACGAGGACGTGGAAGAGCTGAAAAGAATCACCTATACCGATTACGTAGGGCTGATGATGTCCTCCATTACCACCATTATCAACGCGATCACCTACGTACTCATCGCTTTTGTGGCGATCTCACTGGTGGTATCCTCCATTATGATCGGGGTCATCACCCTCATTTCGGTGCAGGAACGCACCAAGGAGATCGGCATCCTGCGTGCGATCGGTGCTTCCAAAAAGAACGTATCCCGTCTATTTAATGCCGAAACGGTAATTATCGGATTCCTATCCGGTGCGATCGGTGTCGGGGTCACCTATCTGCTTTGTATCCCGATCAACCTCATCCTACACACCTTAACCGGTATCAACAACCTTAGCGCCCACCTACCGATCCCGGTGGCGCTCACCTTAATCGCCATCAGCGTGATCCTCACCCTATTCGCCGGCATCATCCCCTCCCGGAGTGCCGCGAAAAAGGATCCGGTGGTGGCTCTGAGAACCGAATAAAAAACCCCCGGAAGCGATCCGCTTCCGGGGATTTTTTTGGGTTTATTACAGAGCGCGAATGGAATCGACCGGTTTCTTCTTGGCCGCGTTATACACCGGCAGGAAGGTGGCTACCACCGCGGTAAGACCGGCAATCGCAATAAGAATCGCAAAAGACGGGATACCGAACACAAAGAGGGAAGCCCCCAGGCCTTCCGCCAAGGCGGTATTAATAAGACCGCACAGGAGAGCGGAGGCAACGGTGGAGAGCAATACGCAGATCAGCGCGATCACGAAGGATTCGGAGAAGAAAATCTTGAACACGTCGGTGCTCCGGGCACCAACCGCGCGCAGGATACCGATATCCCGTTGTTTCTGACTGATCGACACCGAAATGAAGTTGGAGAACAGCAGCGCAGCAAACACCGCCAGCACCAGACCGACGTACAGGAATACCTGGGACAGACTCTTCACCATAGCGTCAACGTTCTTGAGGTTATCCACAAAACCGCCGGTGAGACTGAAGCGGCTGTCGTCCTCCTGCCACCCCTCGTCGCTGTAATATCCCCAATAGCTATTCAGCGTTTCTTCGGAATATTCATACGGCAAAAACACCGTCGTATACACTGCGCTGACTGGTTCTTCATACTTGCTTTCGGACAGCGAATAATAATCAATGAGTTCCTTTTGCACCTCCCAGAGGGCGGTGAAATCCGCATCCGACAGGGTGGTTAAAGTGGTACCGGGACGATCGGACAGGGACACGCCGACCACGGTGAGCTCCTTAGGATCGCCGATAGCGATCTGGTTATTGTTATCAAACGGAGCGATCGCAATTTTCAGGGCATGAGGATTATTCTTCACCTTACCGATCAGTTCTTTGATCTTTCCGATCATCTGCTCATCGGTAAAGGGATGAAGCTCGTGTTTACCGTCGGCATTTTCCTTATACACACCGCCGGAGGAGATTTCCCCGGCTAAATTGGCTATCGCATAATACCGCTCGCGCAGGGTGTCGTTGTCAATAACCTCATCCGCCATAGCGTAATACAGGTCCATAATCAAGCTTGAATAACTATTGGAGGAAAGGATCGCTTCCCCGTTGCCGGGGGTGGTTTTGCCGGCGGTTACCGGCACCACGGTCACATCCGAGGCGGCATCCGAAATACCGATATACGAGGTATTCCCGTATTCCGGCATTTTATATTGGCCGCCGATCTTGACACCGATCACCGCACTGGTATAGTTTTCAATACCCTCGGAATACCAGTATTCATTCCGGGAGATGGTTTTCACCCGATTGGCCGATACAAACACCACCTGGTGCAAGCTGTCCCGAAGGTAAGTATTATACTTTTGCACAGTCGAAGACAGGGGTTCGCCTTCCTCCTGCAAAACCGAATACTGTTCCGGAATCTCTCCGCTATCAAAGATGCCGGTGACAAGATAAATCTGCCCGCCGACCGCGATCTTTTTACCGATAATCTCCTCCGGCGATTTCAGCGACAACAGCGCCCCTTCGCTGTTATACCCTTCGCAGTTGAGAAGTACCTTCGCCAGATACGAGGAGAGAACCATTTCGTTATCATTCTTCGGATAAGTGCCGTTGATCTGACCGCGCAGAGGGTTATCCTCCGGGAGATAGGCATACGAATAAATGGTCCTCAACCAGTAATAGGAATTGTTTTTCTTAAGATTCAGGTCACCTGACGGCGCCGCATACGCACCAAACGCATTGGCGTTCAGTGCAGCACCGAGTTCCCCGACCTCTTTATCGGTCAGGCGGGTGCTCATAACCCCCTCATGAGAGCTTTCCTCTTTGCCGTTAGCGTACCAGGTGTTAACCGTCTTATACTCCTTCCCGATCTGCATCACCGGGATAGAGGCATCCGCCATAGTTTGATTAAAAGTAGAGCGGCTATCATAGAAATTCAAGGTGGACAGCAGCCCGAACAACACAAACGCCACGGTACACAGAATCACTGTGAAGAACAGACGAACCGGCTTGCTTTTCAGTCCCGAAACACCAATTTTAAAGGCGTGCTTGATCGGAAGTTTCGAACGGATAAAGCGGCTTTCCTCTTTACTGTACTGTTTGACCGGTTTATCGCCTTCTGTATCCCGGAACACCTCTTTAGAACCGTCGTCGTGGATACGGCTGACCTTTTTGAAGGTTTCGACATCTTTTTGCCCGCCGGCAATAATGACGTCCTTATCCGAGGTTTTCAGATACTCTTTAATCTTCGCAAAATCCGCATCGGTCAGTTCACTGCCGCCCTTGATACACAGCACGTCCCCCACCGCGTTAATGCGGTCGGTAAGACTTTTTTGCGGTTCGGAGGTTTTGCTGACGTCCGAAATGACCTTACCGTCCATTAACTCAATAATGCGGTCACCGTACTGTTCGGCAAATTCCCGGTCGTGGGATACCACGATCACCAGTTTATCCGCCGACAGCTTTTTCAGCGTTTCAAATACCTGCTTACCGGTATTGGAGTCCAATGCCCCGGTCGGTTCGTCCGCCATGATAATCTCCGGCGCCTTGATCAGCGCGCGGGCGATCGCAATACGCTGTTTCTGACCGCCGGACAGAGTATTCGGCTTCCGCTTGGCATACCCCTGCAGATCCACCTGCTGAAGCAGAGCGTCAATGGAGGCACGATCCTTCGGCTTGCCTTGCAGTTCCAGCGCCAGTGCAATATTATCCTCCACCGAAAACTCATTCAAAATGTTATATTCCTGGAAGATAAAGCCGACAAAGGTGTTTCGATAGCTATCAAAATCGCTTTGAGAGAAATCCTTACTGCTTCTCCCCTTGATGATGATCTCGCCGTCGGTCGGAGAATCCAATCCGCCGCAAACGTTCAGAAGGGTCGACTTACCGCTGCCGCTCTTACCGAGCAAAAACACCATACCGGTTTCCGGGAATTGCAGCGAAACGCCGTCCAGCGCGTGAACGTCGGCGCCGTTTTTGGTTTTATACACCTTTTTTAGGTTGACAACCTGTAGCATAATCACACCTCAACATCCATAAAAAATAACGATCAAAGCGCTCAAAGTCACTCGAATTACCCTATGAAAATTATATCATAGCGAAGCGGGCTGCACAAGATTTTTTTAAGGCAAATAAAGGAGCAATAACAGAAAAATGCGACACCTTTGCGGTGTCGCATTGTTTCTATTCTCATTATAACAGGATGGCGCGGAGTTCTTCCCCGCTCTTCATACTGAGGTATGCCGGCGGGATATCAAACACCGTTTTACAGCCGGTCTGTCCTTCTGCCGCCAAGCGATAGGCCGCACGGGCGTACGCCACCACCACGCTGGAGGTGAATTCCGGGTTAGAGTCGAGGGTGAGTTTATACTCAATCAGATGACGGTTTTCCTTGTCCCAGCCGGTCACCCCGCTCCGAAGCACCATACCGCCATGCGGAATGGCGCTATGATTGGCTTTCAGCTCCTCTTCGCTGATGAAATGAACGGTGGTATCGTAATCCGCAAAGTAGTTAGGCATCGTTTTAATGGCGGTTTCCACCTTTTCAGGATCGGCACCGTCCTCCAGCACCACGTAGCATTCGCGAGTATGCTTTTCCCGGGTGGTGAGCACCGGGTCTTTGCCGGCACGCACCGCTTCCACCGCCGCTTCCACCGGCACGGTGTACTGACGGGCATCTTTGACACCGTCAACGCGGCGAATGGCGTCCGAATGTCCCTGACTGACCCCACGGCCCCAGAAGGTATAATCCTGACCTTCCGGAAGCACCGCGTTTGCATACAAACGGGTGAGCGAGAACATACCGGGGTCCCAGCCGGTGGCGATCACCGCCACGTGACCGGTTTTCTTTGCCGCTTGATCCACCTTGGCAAAATGCTCCGGGATCTTCGCGTGGGTATCAAAGGTATCGATGACGTGGAAATACTGAGCATATTCCGGGGTTTGTACCGGCAGGTCGGTGGCGCTACCGCCGCAGAGAATGACAACGTCCAGCTTTCCCTGCCAGGACGGAATCTCCTCCACCGAACAGACAGCCGCCGTTTCGGTGAGAATGGACACAGAAGCCGGATCACGGCGGGTGAACACCGCTTTCAGTTCCATATCCGGGTTCTGTGCGACCGCACATTCCACCCCGCGACCGATATTGCCGTAGCCGATGATCCCAATACGAATGCTCATACTTTCCTCCTCGTTTCTATCTGAAGTATAAATTATAACGATGATATAGTATACCACACAGCCGCTGAATTTTCAACGGCTATTCGGCAATTTAATAATAATAGGTGTTACGAAGCCACACTAAAAAACTGCCGGTCACCGCCGCCGCCATCAGTTCCGCAACCACCACTGAAATCCAGATGCCATTAACTCCCCATAAGGTAGGCAACCACAAAATCGCCGCCACCTGAAATACCATCGTTCTCAAAAAGGAGATGAGTGCCGAAACCAGTCCGTTATTTAGGGCGGTGAAAAAGCCGGAACCGAATATCGCCAGTCCCGCAAACAGAAAAGAGAATGAGAATATCCGAAAACCGGACAAGGTCAAATGGAGCAGTTCGGGATCATACGCCACAAAAACAAGGGACAAAGGACGGGCAAACACCTCCCCTAACACCAGCATACATACCGAGAAAAGGCCGATGACAAACAGACTTTTTCGCAGGATATTTCGCAGTTCGTTATGATTCCCGGCGCCGTAATGATACCCAATCAAAGGGGCGGTTCCGATCGAATAACCGATAAAAGCGCCGATGAAGATCATATTGATATACATCAGCACGCCATACGCCGCCACCCCGTCTTCGCCGGCATATTTCATTAGCTGGACGTTATACAACATCCCCACCAGCGACATTGAGATATTGCTCATCAGTTCGGAGGAACCGTTAGTCACCGTTTTCATGAGCGCTCGCCCATCAAAGGGAGCACGGGTCAAACGAAGTAAACTGGAATTTGGACTGAAAAAATAGCAAAGCGGAAACAAACCGCCCACAAACTGGCTGAGCGCAGTGGCGATAGCCGCTCCGGCAAGTCCCCACCGGAATACCGCCATAAACAGGCCGTCCAGTATCATATTGGCTATCCCGGCGGCAAGGGTGGCAAGCAATCCCAACTGCGGTTTTTCGGCGGTGACGAAAAAGGTCTGGAATTCCATTTGCAACATAAAAAACGGAAGTGCCGCGAGCACGATCCGGCCGTACAGCACACAATCATCCAGCAACACCCCTTCAGCACCCAAAAAGGACGCGATCGGGCGGATGAAAATAATACCGAGGGTGGCCACCACCACCCCGACCCCAATTGACACGTAGGTCAGCATCGAAAAAAGGCGGTTGGCTTTCTCCATATCCCCTTCCCCCATGGTTTTGGAAACGAGGGCGCTGCCGCCGGTACCAAACATAAACCCAAAGGTGCCGAGGATCATTAAAAACGGCATAATGAAATTCACAGCGGCAAAGGGAGTCTTACCGACATAATTGGATACGAAAAAGCCGTCCACCACCCCGTAGATCGAGGTGAAGATCATCATCGCAATAGATGGCAAGGTGAACCGCAATAATTTTTTATAGGTAAAGTGATCGGACAACTGGATATTCATCAAAACCTCCCAATGCCAATACAAAACTACTTATCCTATCTTAACACAATCAGATTCATTACGCCACCTTTGTCAGCATCTTTTTCAAAAAAAATACCCTCCCGCCGAAGCGGGAGGGTATCATCAAACCGTTAATCGTTCTTTTTTTCTTTTTTCACCAGGACACCCGCAATCATAATCACCGCAAAGACGATCAGATAGAACAGTACCGGGAAGGAGAATTTACCGGCTTCAGCCGCCGCCAGATACGGAGTGATACCGTGCGCATAAACAGCCGCAAACACCATAAACAGGCAAGCGATGATCGAAGCGATCGGCAGAACAAAGCGCTTCACCACACCCAGTTCCTTTTCCTTCTTCATCCAAGCAATAAAGATCGGAATGTACAGTGCATAAATGGTGACGATCGGCAGCTCGGAAGAGTCGAAGTTGAACAGACCGAACCAACCGCTGGTCAGGTTAGCACCATAGAAGTAAACCATCCAGATGCAGCAGACAAGCAAGCCCCAAACAGCGGAGTTGGAGGTCATATTGGTGCTCGCATCCACCTGGCTGAACATCTTGGGTTTCGGACCCTGCTCACGGACGGCGATCGCATACATACCGCGGGTAGCGCCAACCATAAGGCCATTCAGGGTACCCAGGCAGGAGATCACGATGCACACCTGCAGAATCTTACCGCCAACACCGCCGAAGATGTTGGAGAAGGCAGTGGGTGCACCCTTTTCGATCAGTTCACCGGTGGTCGCACCGCCGGCTACACCGATGAAATACAGCACGTAAGCCGCTACCACGATCACGGCGCCCAGCGCCAACGCGATAGGCAGGTTTTTCTTCGGGTTTTTCAGTTCCGCGTTAATAGAGGTGGCCACGATCCAACCCTCATACGCGAAAACAGTGGCAACGATACCGCCAAACAGACCACTCATGCCGCCCAATGCGGGATCTACGACGGTGGCGAAGTTCTCCGGCAGGGTGCCTTTGACAGAGCCAACGACCACGCCTACAATCGCCATTAAAACGATCGGGATCATCTTCACGACAGTGGCGCTGACCTGGAATTTACCGGCCAGTTTCGGAGAGAACGCATTCAAAGCGTAGTTTCCAACCAAGAACAAAGCCGCAATGGTCATAACCTCCGGATCAGCCGCGCCCCAGCCCAGGATCTCGCCGAAGTAACGAGCGGAAACCCAAGCGAGCACGCCGGTCATGGCGGGATAGTAAATGTTAACCATAAACCATGCCAGATAGTAAGCATAGCCGGAGCCGCAAGCGGCCTCCGCATAGTCAACCACACCGCTGACCTTCTCGTACTTGGTTGCCATCACGGCAAACATAGCCGAGCAAACGATCATCAGCACACCGGTAATGATCCAGGACAGGATGCCCAGGGTCATGTTACCGCCGGTCTTCTCCAAAACGGTCTGCGCTTTGAAAAACACACCGGAGCCGATAACCGTACCAACCACCATACAAATGGCGGTCGGCAAACCGTATCTTTTTTCCAATTTACCCATATTTCTCTAACCCTCATTTCTTATAGTAATAAAAACTATGTGTGAAATTATAACAAGAAAGTACGGATTTGTAAAGGGAATTTACATAATTATACGAATTTTTTTCATTTATTTTTAAAAAAATAACACCCCCTCGCAGTGAGGGGGTGTAAAAATTGATCGGACCGGTTATGCATTTAATGCTGCAAATTTTTTCTTGGTGAGCAGTTGAGCCACCAAAACAACGGCAATCAGTCCCAACCCGACCAGATCGGTAACCAAGCCGGGATAGATGAGCAGCAAGCCGCCGATCGCGCTCAAAATGCGCTCATACCAGGACATATTATGCAGGAAATATCCTTCCAGGGAGGCGGATACTCCGAAAATGCCGACACAGGAAGTAACACAGATAAGGATCACTTCCCACACGGTGGTGTCAATAAACAACATCGCCGGGTTCAGCGCAAACACGTACGGCACGATAAAAGCGCCGATCGCAAGTTTGGTCGCCGTAAAGGCCGTTTTCATCGGGTTCGCCTGAGCGATCGCCGCACCGGCATAAGCCGCCAGCGCAACCGGCGGGGTGAGGTCCGCCACAATGCCGAAGTAGAACACGAAGAAGTGCGCCGCCAGGTCCGGCACCCCCATTTTAATGAGGATCGGCGCACAGGTCGCCGCCATAATGCAGTAGTTGGCGGTGGTGGGAACACCCATGCCCAGCACGATGCAGGTGAGCATAGTAAGGAACAGGGCAATGATGATCTTATCCCCCGCCAGCGCCAAAATGCCGTTGATGAGCATGGTCGCAAGACCGGTCATGGTAATGGTACCGGCGATGATACCTGCCACACCGCAAGCTACCGCCACGGTGATCATACCCTGACCGCCCGCCGCGAGCGCTTCCCAGATGCGCTTGGGGGTGATGCGGTTCTCTTTATTGAAGAGACCGACCACGATCGCCGCTACAATCGCAATGGCGGCGGCATACGCAATCGAGCGGGAGCCGGAACCGACTAAAGCAATCAGCAGAATCAGCGGGAGCAATAGATAAGACTGCTTCAATAGCGGCAGAAAACGAGGAAGCTCTTCCTTAGTCAAGCCGCGCAGGCCTTCCTTTTTCGCTTCCAGATGAACCGCAATAAACACGCCAAGGAAGTAAAGGCACGCCGGCAGAATCGCACGAACCACGATGTTACTGTACGGCACGCCGATGTTTTCCGCCATTAAGAAGGCGGCGGCGCCCATAATGGGCGGCATAATCTGACCGCCGGTGGAAGCGGAGGCCTCCGCCGCCGCGGCAAACTCCGGTTTGTATCCGGTCTTTTTCATAAGCGGAATGGTGACCGAGCCGGAACCGACCGTGTTCGCCACCGACGAGCCGGATACCATACCCTCCAGTGCGCTGGCGACCACCGCCACCTTTGCCGGGCCACCCGAGAAGCCGCCGACGATCGAATTGGAAATCTTAATAAAGAAATCCGCAATGCCGGTTCTCTCCAGGAATGCACCGAAAATAATAAAGATTGCGATATACTTAGAACAGGTATTCACCGGGGTGGACAGGATACCGGAGGTGGTGGTATAAAACAGTTTACCCACCAAGCCCTCGATCCGGCGCCACATATCCGGATTGGTAAGACCAAAGGCGAGTGCATAAATGATAAAAGCGGACGCCACCACAATGATCGGAATACCGACACAACGGCGGCACAGCTCCAAAAGACACAGAATACCGATGATACCGATGATGATCTGATGCATTTCAAATTTATTGCCCTGCTGAATGACGGTCATCGCATCAAAGGTGTAATAGAAAAAGGAGCCGGAGCCCACCACCATTAACAGAATATCATACCACGGAATAGAGTTGACCTTTTGAGTTCCCTTTCTCGCCGGGTAGATAAGATACCCAATCAAAACAATCGAACCCATAAAACTGGAAAGCCGGATCGCATCCAACCAGGTCGCAAAAAAGGTTACGTATATACAAAACAAGGCAAAGATCGCTAAAATGCAGTTCACAACGATCTTCGGCTTGCCTTCCCAAATACGGGTATTGGATTCTCGGTCAAATTTTTTCATTACAGCATCTAAATCCATAGGTTCCGCCGAGACAGATGCCTTTTTCTTGAAGAAAAGCAACCTTCTTCCACCTTTCGATAAAAATAAGTAAGATAGCTGCGACAGTTCATGCCGCAGCTATCAAACTGTTAAGCTATATAGACCGGACAATTATTGAACCGCAACGTCAATGCCCTTTTCCTTGAAGTACTTCGCCGCACCCGCGTGGAACGGAACGGTGAGACCCTCGGTCGCATTCTCAAGACTCAGTTCAGCGCCCTTGGCATGCTCTTTCGCGATAGCTTCCATATTGTCGAAGATAGCCGCAGTCAGCTTATAAACGTCATCCTCGCTCGCATCCGCGCTGACGATCAGGGTCGCCTTCACGGTAACGGTGGCGATTTCAGCCGCCTGATTTTTATAGGTTTCCGCCGGAATCTTATACACCGAATAGAAGGTGTTGTCCTTCATCAGCTTCTCCGCAATCGCGCCGTCGATCGGAACGATACGGGTGTTGGCATTGGTCATGCTCAATTCGGTGATCGCCGGGGTCGGAGCGCCCGCCACGATGAATGCGGCATCAATCTTGCCGTCTTTTAAAGCATCCGCGCTCTCATCAAAGTTCTGGTACTGCGGCTGAATATCTTCTACCGTCAGACCGGCGGCGGTCAGAACATCCACCGCATTGAAGTATACGCCGGAGCCGGGAGCACCGATCGAAACCTTCTTACCCTTCAGGTCGCTGACCGACTGAATGTCGGCATTGACGGTCACCAGCTGTACCGCTTCCGCGTACAGACCGGCCACGGTACGGAAAGAGGCGATCTTGCCGTCGCTCTCGAAAGAGCGGGTGCCGTTCCAGGCGTAGTGCATAACGTCCGACTGCACGGTGCCCAGCTGATAGTCGCCGGAATCGATGCCCTGGATGTTATCCTTGGAGCCGCCGGTGGATACCGCATTGGCTTTGATGCCGGCGTTGTTGGTGATGTACTGACCCACAATGCCGCCGTAGGCAAAGTAAGTACCGGTCGGGCTGCCGGTGCCCATGGTCATGGTGGTGCCGCCGCAAGCCGCCAGCGAGAACAGCATAACCAGAACCAGCAAAACAGAAAATACGCGTTTCATAGGTATATCCTCCTTAAAAGTAATATTATACGCTACCCATTATATATGAAACCGCACCAAAATGCAAGAAAAATTAAAATAATTGTATACTTTTTCAAAAAAGTCCGCGATTGTTTCATTTTTCACGAATCCAGAAGCAAGAAAAAGGACGAAAAAATGCAAAAAAAGACCGCACAAAACCGTGCGGTCTTTTTCAGTATCCGGGATTATTCCTTGGTCAAAACCTTCCTTTGCCACGATCTTTTATGACACACCGGGCATTTCATATACCGGGTACGGTTGACATGCATCGCGGCGAACACCGCGCCGTAGGTCGGCACGTACCGATGATGACAGGCGGCGCATTCATAATAGCCGGCGGTCTGCTCGATTTTCAGCATAAACGGGGCCGCCACCAGCAGCGGGAGAAATCCGATCAAAATGAGAACTATTCTCAGCCAATCTGCCATAGCTGCAAACGAAGCGATCATGACGAGAGCAAACATAACACCGATGCACATCATTCCCACAAAAATCTCTATGCGAAGCAATTGTTTGTCGGCTTCCTCTTTGCTCTTGACCATATCAATCAAAAGCTGTTCGTTTTTTTCATTATACTCTTTCACAGAAACTACCTCCCCACTTAACAGGTCATTGACGGTGATATTCAGTATACGGCACAAATCAAGCATAACAGCGGAATCCGGCATCGACCGGCCGGTCTCCCATTTGGATACCGCCCGATCGGTAATATTTAAGCGTTCCGCTAACTGCATTTGGGTCAGATTCTGCTGTTTGCGGCATTCAGCAATAAACCGACCGATCTTCACTTGATCCATACGACGACCTCCTTTCACCTTCAGTGTACCCGCTTGTGGGGTTTTCGTCTACATACCGGTGGTTGAGTGGGGTGTTTTTTCAGTATAACATACTTGTTTTTGTTTTGCTATTTAAATTTCTGTGGCTACCACGTGGCTACCAAAACTGTGCCGGGAAAGATTATATTGCGCTATGCCGATGAGACAAAAGGATAGCAAAATCAATTATTCATGATTCATCAGCGTGAGCGGTTTCATCATTCATGATTCATTAGAAAAATCCGTTCTTTTAATGAATGATGAATATTGAATAATGAAAAATGAATAATACAAAACCAAAAATCCGCCCTCTTACGAGAACGGATTTTTGATTTTGGCGCGCCCGAAGGGTTTACTTTGTCGCAGAGCGACAAAGTAGGCAAGTTTCCCTCGGCGGTTTCAACAACCGCCGTTTCGCAAGCGAAAACGGAAAACGTTGCACTCCGGTTACTACTCAACAACAAAAAGTTCTGCTTACTCATCGGTACATCAAAGCAAAAAGACAGCACCCACAAGGGGTACTGTCTTTTTGCTTGGCGCGCCCGAAGGGATTCGAACCCCTGACCTTTTGATTCGTAGTCAAACACTCTATCCAGCTGAGCTACGAGCGCATATTCTTGGCAACGACCATTATTATACTCACTTTGATCCGGCTTGTCAAGAGAAAGTTTTTGAAAAAAACGCTTTTGTTTTTATTCCCCTGTTTTCGGTTTCAGGGTGACCGCCGACGATACCAGCAAAAGGGCAAACATCACCGCCAGATAATACGGGAACAGCGAAACGCCGATCCACTGGGCAATCAGACCAAACATGGCCGGTGCCAGCAGAATACCAAGACACGCCGCGGCGAGGTTGGTTCCCATAACCGATTGAGAAATATCCTTTCCGAAAAGGCGCTGGGTAATATGCATCAGGTTCGGATAAACGGTACTGATGCCAAAGCCGGTCAAA
>JAFSAC010000007.1 GCA_017442265.1 Clostridia bacterium
CGGGTGTTTTGAAAACTGGTTTATTTTACAGAGCCGGAATACTGAGCGATCAGGTCGTGGCGAATCAGGTCAGTTCCCTCTTTCGACACGGCACGAATTCGCTCGTTAGCGATACGGTGACGGCGGATAATATCCTCGCGGCTATCCGACTCAATACTGAAATAAGCCACGCGATCGCCACTGCCGTTGATCTCGCCGAAAACGGCGCCCGGCGCTTTGAACTGACTGTATTCCGTAATGATCCCTTCGTCAAGAAGCCGGTCAAAGCCCTCCAACCGATCCAGTTCACCCGGATGACAATAGACAAATTCATTCACGGTGAATTTCGTTTCTTTTTTGAGCTCTTCAATATGCGGTTTGATACCCAAGGTCAGGTCGACAACCGCCTTCACAACATCAAAACCGCAGAACTTTTTAATCATCAGGAATTTAATACCACCGCCGGTGCGCGCACAAAATTCCACCACCGACACCTTATTACCATCCGAGATCAACTGAATGAGCATCGGGGTGTTTTTCAGACCGAAGGCATCGGCAATTTTCTGTGCGGTATCGGCGATCTGCTGTTCAATTTTAGGGGTGACCGCCGCCGGGATATGGCTCCGATTGATAATAAATTTGCCGTCTTCCCCGATCTTATCCAGATTGGAAAGGCAAAGAATATGAGCTTTCCCTTCCTCCACGTACACGTCCACCGTGATCTCATCGCCTTCAACAAATTCTTCCACGATAGCGTTATTGGTACGGCTGATACGGGTGGCGTTATCAAAAGCCACCTTCAATTCTTCAAAAGAATGCACCTTGCAAACACCGCGTGAACTATAAGCATCCACCGGCTTCACAATGATCGGATAAGAAAGATCTTTGATCTTCTCCTCATCCAGCTGTTCCGCAACCACAAACCGGGAGGTCGGAACACCGTTTTCGGCAAACACCCGTTTCATATAAGATTTTTTTGAAACGTTTTCAGCGGTTTTGAAATCAATATAGCAAGGGAGTCCCAAATCCTCGGACACCTCCGCTACCACCTGCAGCACCTGATCAGCGCAGACGGTGATGAGGAAATCCACCTGCTGCTCCTTCGCCAACTGACGAATCGCATCCACATCCAGCACCGACACCTTGAAAAATTCATCCGCATAGCGTCTGGCGCCGACATTTTCGTTCATATCCGCCAAAAGGGTGGTAATACCGCGACTTTTCAATTCCTGAATCAGCGCAATCTGCGGAACACCGCCGCACAGAACCAGTGCTTTCATAGGATGATTCCACCTTACTCAAAAAAACTTTTCACGATATCAATAACCCGGTTCTGCTCTTCCTCGGTCATCTTGATATCACTCGGCAAACAAAGCCCGCGCGCAAAAATATCATTCGAAACCGGCGTATCAGCCACCGAAATGAAATCGCAATGCTCAAAAATCGGCTGGAGATGCATCGGCTTCCAGATCGGACGCGCTTCCACGTTCGCCTCCGCCAACCGATCGATAATATCGTACGGCTTCACAGGGCAGGCGGGATCAACGGTCATACAGGAAAGCCAGAAGTTCGGATCACTGCAATCCGGATACGGATTCATCGTAATCGGCAAACCGGAAAAAGCGGCTTTATAACGCTCGTAAATTGCTTTTTTAAGTGCCTTATGTTCACCCAGATGCAACAGCTGTCCACGGCCGATGCCGGCAACAATGTTGCTCATACGATAGTTGTAGCCAAGTTCGCTATGCTGATAATGAGGGGCCGGATCACGGGACTGAGTAGCCCAAAAACGTGCCTTCTTAACGGCCATCTCATCATCACTGAGCAGCATGCCACCGCCGGAGGTGGTGATGATTTTATTGCCGTTAAAGCTAATGGCGTTGTACTGACCGAAGGTGCCGGTCTGTACCCCTTTATAGGTGGCCGACAGACTTTCCGCCGCATCCTCAATAAGAACAGCTCCATGTTCGTCACAGATCGCCCGGATCTCATCCAATTTAGCAGGAGTGCCATACAGATTGACAACGATAACACAACGGCATTCCGGGTACTTTCGGAAAGCGGCCCGCAAAGCTTCCGGGTCCATATTCCAGGTATCCCGCTCACTATCGATAAACACCTGTTTCCCATTTTCATACGAAACGGGGTTGACGGTGGCGGAAAAAGTGAGATCGGGACAAAAAACAATATCGCCCGGGCGAACACCGGCCAACTTCACCGCCAGGTGCAAGGCCGCCGTTCCGGCGCTCAAGGCCGCCGCATGGTTAACACCGACATATTCGGCAATTTCCCGTTCAAACTCGTCCACGTTTTTTCCGAGCGGAGCGACCCAGTTGGTATCAAAGGCCTCCTGGATAAACGCCTGCTCCTCTCCATGCATAGTCGGTGAAGAAAGATATATCCGTTTGTTTTCCATTCCAAACACTCCCTAATTCATACCCACATATAAATTTAGCATATCATTTTCATCCGGATAAGTCAATAAGGGAGAATCAGACTTTTTAGCGCTTAGTCATCAGTTCGATTGCCGCCTTGGCATATTTGGAAAGATGCTGACCTTTTCGCATAACAATGGCAGGACGGCGAACGGAGGCGGCGTTTTCAAGCGGAAAGACCGATACCTTTCCGTCGGTCTGCTGACCGTCGATATATCTTTTAGGCAATATCGTGGCTCCGATCCCTGCCTGTGCCAAACACCACGCGGTGGTGATTCCCACCACCTCCGTCGTGACATCCGGAACAAAGCCGGAGGTCATACACAGCTTATCAAACAACCTTCTCAGTTCCTGATGAGCGCCCAAAGCGATAAACGGAAGATGCTGACAATCCGCCAAGCTCACTTTATCCGAGCGGTTATTCTTCACCTGTTCCAGCAAAGTGTTTGGAACCACCAAAACCACCGGCTCCGGCTCCAACGGAATCACGTCCAGCATCGCTTCATCCACCGGCAGGTTGATGACGGCAAAATCTACCAGGCCGTCTGCTACCTCCCGATGAAGCTGGGTACTGTTCGGCGCTTCCTTCAAAACCACCTGCAAGCCACAGAATTCCTGATGCAATTGCCGAATGGTATCCGACACAAAATAGCCGGCTCGGAAGGGGGAAATGCCAATGGTCAGCCGTCCCTTATCCCCTGCTTTGAAATCCTCCATAGAGCGCCTCAGCCGCTCCTCCCGGAAGAGGATATCGGTCGCTTCCGCGATAAAGCATTCGCCCGCCCGGGTGAGGGTGAGCGGGGTGGTGGAGCGATCAAACAACACCACGTTCAATTCCTTTTCCAAGCTCAAAATCTGCTTGCTGAGCGCCGGCTGGGTTATGTGCAGTTTTTCAGCCGCCTGCGATATGTTTAATACCTGCGATAACACCACCGCATACTGAAGCTGTCTTGAATTCACCGTTTATTTCCTTTCCGCAAAAGTGCTGTTGTTGATGTCATTTTATCATTTTTTGAGAATTCTTTCAACCTTATCCGTGACGAAAACGGCGAAAGAGCAAAAACCGGCTGTCGCTCAACAAAAGCAACAGCCGGATGAGTTTTAAGACTCGCCTTCCTCAGAGATTTTCTTTTTCTTTTTGGCGGCAGTCAGCGCCGTTTCACCGGACAGATACATGGTAAACAGGCCCAGCAACACCATACTGGTACTGAGATAAATGATTACCGGAACGATTTTCTTATAGATAAACACGCAAATAGCGGTGGCTACGTCGCCGCCGATGATCAAGGCCGCCAGATAACCAAAGAAGGTAAAACCGCCAACAAACAAGGCGATCATAACCCCGTAAC
>JAFSAC010000050.1 GCA_017442265.1 Clostridia bacterium
AATGCAACCATTATTTGTTCTGACGGAACCATATCCTAAAATAACATATGACAGGCTTGACCTCTCGGTCAAGCCTGTTTTTGTATCGCTTGGAATATCCATAAAATAGTGCCATAGATGACCGAGGCGGAAATACCGTAGGTCAGCACCGGGCCGGCGATGGTGAACATTTTCGCCGCCATACCGAGCACGAAGCCCTCACTTTTAAATTCAATGGCCGGAGAGGCAATGGCATTAGCAAAGCCGGTGATCGGAACTAACGTACCGGCGCCGGCGCGTTTGGCGATATTATCATACACCCGCAGGCCGGTGAGCAGGACACTCAAAAAAATCAGCGTGATACAGCAGATCATCCGTGACATTTCGAGGGTCAGATTCATCTTTTGGGTAAGCTCCACCACCGTTTCCCCGATTGCACAGATGAGACCGCCCACCGAAAACGCCCAGATACAGTTTTTGAGTACCGGGGATTTCGGTTCCGACTGTTTTTGCATTTTCTTATATTCCTGTTTGCTGATTGGCATACTGTCCCTCCTATTTTGGGAATAGTGTGCGCGGCAAACGGTTTTTTATGCGTAAAAATCCCGGTCTGCGCCGAGATTTTTACCTTTTATTGATTTTTCAGTTTTTGGAGCAAGCTTTTCAATCCAAAGCCCATTAGGTTTCCGAAAAGGGCGATGCCGCCGTAAATGAGGGCGGCCGGCCATATCGACGGTTGAAAATAAATGAGCAGGGTGGGCAGAAACAACACCGCCGCCGCTACCGCATAAATGGACACAAAACCATGCCGAAACCCCAGAACGATCGAACTTATATACAGATACAGCGGATAGGTCAGATGCAACAGGCCAAAGCCCATAAACGCTTCCGCTTCCGCCGGTTCTAAAAACGCGCTCACAAGCGGCAACAGATAATAGCCGGCGAGCATCAAAAGACCGCAAACGATAAGCGCTTTTATACGGCGAAACCGGTTTTTCACAACCGAATCAGAATAATCGGACATATTTTTTCTCCTGTCACGTGTAATATCAAACATCATTGTACAGGATTTTGAAACAAAAGTAAAGGGTAATCACGCGTTCTTTTTTCGGCGGCGTAGCCACCACAGAGAAACCACCGGCACCAGGGTTAACAAAACGATGAAAAACACGTCCGAATAGGTGCCAAAGCAAGCGGCAATCTTTTCCCAGGAGTTGCCTGCCAGTGCACCGAGGTAAACGAGAACGGTATTCCACACAAACGAGCCGGCGGCGGTGAGCAAAAAGAACGGGATAAGCGGCATCTTCGCCATACCGGCCGGAATAGAGATCAGACTTCGGACGATTGGGACACAGCGGCACAAAAATACCGCCGAATAGCCGCGCTGTTCAAACCAATCCATAGCGCTTTCCACGTCGGCGCGTTTAAAATGAAGTATCTTCCCCACCCGGCCGTCCAAAAGCCGCGTCACCCGATCGGCGCCGAGCAGGCGACCGGCGCCGTACAGTACCAGCGCGCCAATGAGCGAGCCGGCGGTAGCGGCCGCGATCACCAACCACAGCCGCATATCGGTACAGGTGGTCATAAAGCCGCCGAAGGTTAAAATCACCTCCGACGGGATCGGCGGGAAAAGGTTTTCCAGCGCAATTAAAAACACCACCCCGCCGTAGCCAAAGTGGTTGAGTACCTCAATGATCCATTCGCGCATACCACCCCTCCATTCTGCCACAAGATATGAGTGAAAACGGAAAAACAGAACGGGGACAAGAAAAAACGACGGATCTTTCGATCCGTCGTTTTGAAAAGGCAAAGATTATTAGCGCTGAACACGACCGGAGCCGTCGCCGCCGGCCAGACGGGTAACCTCGTCCACAGACACCTGATTGAAGTCGCCCTCGATGCTGTGCTTCAGGCAGCTCGCCGCCACCGCAAATTCAATAGTCTCCTGCGGAGCAAAGCCGGACAGAGACGCATAAATGAGGCCGCCGCCGAAGCTATCGCCGCCGCCAACGCGGTCCACGATGTGCATACGGTACTGCTTGCTGAAGTAGAAGTCGTTGCCGTCATACAGCATAGCCGCCCAGTCGTTGTCGTTCGCGGAAATGGAGGAACGCAGGGTGATCGCCACCTTCTGGAAACCGAAGCGGGCTTTGAGCTGTTCCGCCACCTGCTTATAACCCTCGTGGTTCACTTCGCCGCGGGTGACATCGGTGTTCGCCGCGCGGATGCCGAACACGTCGGAGGCATCCTCTTCGTTAGCAATACACACGTCCACGTACTGGCACAGTTCACCCATAACCTGACCGGCCTTTTCACGGGTCCACAGCTTTTTACGGTAGTTCAGGTCACAGCTCACGGTGATGCCGCGGGCTTTCGCCGCTTTGACCGCTTCGAGGCAGATCGCCGCCACTTCGTCGCCCAGCGCCGGGGTGATGCCGGTGAAATGGAACCAATCGGCGCCTTCCAGCAGTTTGTCCCAATCAAAGTCGGCTCTGGTCGCGGTCGCAATCGAAGAACCGGCACGGTCATAAATGACCTTGGAGGGGCGCTGAGAAGCACCTTTTTCGAGGAAATAGATGCCCACACGGTCACCGCCACGGGTGATACCGGTAGTGTCCACGCCAAACCGGCGCAACGAATTTACCGCCGCCTGACCGATATCGTGGTCCGGGAGTTTGGTCACAAACGCCGCGTCAAAGCCGTAATTCGCCAGCGACACCGCCACGTTGGCTTCACCGCCGCCGTAGGTCGCGCCATAGCTTTCGGCCTGCACAAAGCGGTAATATCCTTCCGGAGCCAGGCGCAGCATAATTTCACCAAACGTTACTACTCGTTTCATTTTCTCATCTTCTCCTTTTTTCGGTCCTGTCTTTCACCGACACAACCGATTTTATACAATTTCATTGTATCACAAACACTCCAAAAGTCAAGGTTATTCCCACACATCTCCCCTCTTTTTCGAATGAAAGATTATTTTTCGAAAAACTGGTTACAATGCTGACAGACACCGAAAAAGGAGGTGTGAAATATGGAAGTGAAAATCAATCGTGAGGGCTGTATCAGCTGTGGGCTATGTATCGAAACCTGCCCTGAAGTTTTCCAGTTTGCAGATGACGGACTGGCGGAGGTGATCGCTCCCCCGGCGCCGTCCAACGAAGAGGCGGTCAGAGAAGCCGCCGGCGGTTGCCCGGTCAACGTCATCGAAACCGAAGGGTAAAAAAGCGGCGCCGTAGTCATACGGCGCCAATGATTTATATCAGGTCGCGGATCACTTCGCCGGCGAGGATGAAGCCCATAACCGGAGGCACAAACGGCACACTGCCCGGCGCCGGACGGCCGGCGGCGGTTTTCTCGCCCTCCCCTTCAGGGGTGATCGGCGGTTCTTTGGAATACACCACCTTCAGGCGGGAAATGCCCCGGGCTTTCAGTTCCCGGCGCATCACCCGGGCCAGCGGGCAAACGGTGGTTTTCGCAATATCCGCCACTTCAAAAGCGGTGGGGTCCAGTTTATTCCCCGCACCCATAGCGCTGATGATCGGCGCACCGGCTTTTTTCGCCATTTCTATGAGTAGCAATTTACTGCTCACCGTATCGATCGCATCAATCACGTAATCATACCGAGAAAAATCAAACTGAGCCGCCGTTTCTTCATCAAAAAATACCGGAAAGGTGTTCACCTTTACATCGGGATTAATGTCTGCCGAGCGACGGGCGGCGATATCGACCTTATATTCACCGATCGTGCTATGGGTGGCGTACAGTTGCCGGTTAATATTGGTGAGAGATACCCGATCCGGGTCGATCAGATCCAGCGTTCCGACACCGGCGCGCGCCAGCGCTTCCGCCGCAAAGCTACCCACTCCGCCGATACCAAATACCGCCACGCGGGCAGAAAACAGGCGTTTTTGCGCCGCCTCTCCTATTAAGCGTTCGGTTCTCGAAAACTGGTTTTCCATTATGATTTCTCCTCTTATCCATTTCAAAAAGTGATTGACGGTAAAATACCGTAATGCTATAATAAAATCAATAAATTTTGCACGTTTTTATAAAGGAGCGACCGGGTATGAAAACCTTTGACCGCATCACCGATCTTATCGGCGGTACTCCCCTGCTGAAACTCAATCGTTTCGCTCAGGAGCGTGGTTTAGCAGCAAACCTATACGGGAAGTTAGAGTTTATGAATCCTGCCGGCAGTGTCAAGGACAGGGTCGCTCTGGCGATGATTGAGAATGCCGAGCAAAAAGGACTGCTTACCCCCGGTTCGGTCATTATTGAACCGACCAGCGGAAACACCGGTATCGGGCTTGCCGCGGTGGCGGCGGTCAAGGGATACAAGGTTATCCTCACCATGCCGGACACCATGAGTGTGGAGCGGCGCACCCTACTGAAAGCGTACGGTGCTGAACTGGTGCTCACCGACGGCAAACTCGGAATGAAAGGCGCGATCGCAAAGGCCGATGAACTTGCAAAGGAAATACCGGACAGCTTCGTCGCGGGGCAGTTTGTAAATCCCGCAAACGCAAAGGCGCACTTTGAAACCACCGGTCCCGAAATCTACGCGGACACCGACGGCGATATC